>CAYUYD010000159.1:0-6518 GCA_964449105.1 uncultured Planctomycetaceae bacterium
ACGTTTGTATCAAGTCGGCTTTAACGTGGCCGCAAACACCGCGGCCACGGCACCCAGCCGATTTCCCATTCTCGTTTTGCGTTGACGTTTGCGCGCGCAAACGTGAACGGAAAAAACCGCTTTCGGAATAATTCTGAAAAAAATTATCTACCGGCCAGGCCGGGAGTTACGAATTTCACACCCGTTTTCCGTTGACGTTTGCGCGCGCAAACGTCAACGCAAAGGTTAATATGGAGGCCGCCTTTGGTGCGTCCGACTGTTCTTTGACAACTGGATAAAGACCGTGAGACCGGAATACGGGAATACCGGAATACGGAAACACTGCGAAACGGCAAGCCGGGCAATTTGGGTAAGATAGGCAAGGGCAATTTCGGGTAATTCGTGAAAATTCGTGAAATTCGTGGAAAAAATGACACCGAAATCCACAACTGCTTGTCCGCCAAGGATTTGCGGGTTTTTAAAACTTTCCTAAACTTTCCTAAACTTTCCTAAACTTTCCTAAACTTTCCTAAACTTTCCCAATCTTTCCGAATCTTTCCGAATCTTTCCCAATCTTTCCGAATCGTTCCGTTTCGTTCCCAATGGTTCCGTTTGGTTCCGGGATAAACCGGAATACCGGAGTACCGAATTACCAATTACGAATTACCAATTACGAATTACGGTTGTGGCGTTTCCCCCGCGTTCAATTCACATCTTCCGGCGTTGGGTAATCGCATCGGTAAGGATGCTCTTGTTTGCGTATTCGATTTGTCCGCCCGCCGGCAGGCCTCGGGCCAGGCGGGTAATCTTTACGCCGGTGGTTTCAAGTGCGGCTGCAACGTGCAGTGCAGTGCCGTCGCCGGCGACGTCGGGATTTGTCGCCAGAAGCACTTCGGCAATACCGCCTTGCCGGACGCGGGCAGCGAGCGCGTCGATCGTCAGGTCTTCCGGTTCGATTCCTTCCATCGGGGCGACATGTCCCATCAGGACGTGGTACAGGCCTCGATACGCGCCGGTAGCCTCCAGCGCCAGCAGGTCCTTGGGCTGCTCGACCACGCAGATTGTCGATCTATCCCTGCGGGGATCGGCGCAGATACCGCACAACTCGCCCTCTGCCAGGTTGAAACAGACCTTGCAGGGGCGGATGCGCGTCTTGACGTCACGGATGGCGTCGGCCAGGGCGAGAGCGTCCTCGCTCTCGGACTTGAGGATGTAAAACGCGATCCGCTCCGCCGACCGCGGACCGATGCCCGGCAACCTGCCAAGTTCGTTTATCAGGCGATCGATTGTTCCAGAATAACCGGCCATGAGTTACCCCTACATCAATTCATCTATTCCGGGCAGGTTCATTCCGCCGGTGAGTTCTGCCATTGCCTCGGCGGCAGCGGCGGAGGCCTTTTGCTGTGCGGCGGAAACGGCGGTCTTGATAAGGTCGGCCAGCAGGTCGGCGTCGCCGTCGGCAAGGGCTTCCGGTGCGATTTTGATGTCCACCAGCTGCATCCTGCCGTTGACTACGGCGGAAACCACCCCGCCGCCCGCATCGGCGGTGAATTCCGATGCCGCAAGTTTCGCCTTCATCTCCGGCAGTTTCGCCTTCATCTGACCGGCCAACTTCAACATCTTGCCTATGTCACCGAACATTGTATTTCCTTAAGAGTTTTTCAGCCGCTAACTGCACGAACAAAAAAACAGCAAAAATTATTTTCTTTCTTTTGTTCGCGCTGTTCGCGGCTATTCTTCGATTTCTTCTTCAGCCGCCGGGGTTTGGCGGGTTATGTTTGTTACCGTTCCGCCGAAGAAGTCCAGAACGGCCTTTACGGCCGGGTCTTTGTTTATCTCCGCCCGCTGGGCCGACGAGATCGCGGCGTTGGCGCCGGCCGGTGCGGTCTGACTGTCCGATTCGCCCACGGGAACGTATCTGCACACGACATCCCCCCTGCCGAACAGCCCGCCCAGCGCCGAGGTGATGGCATCGTCCATTCGTTCTTCGCATCGCCGGCGTATGACCTCGTGGGCCGAGTCGAATCCCAGGCGGAGCGTATCGCCGTCCAGGCCCAGCACCTTCGCCGGGCGAAGCAGACCCGCAACGTACCCCTGGCGATTACCGTTCAATGCCGAGACGATCGTGGGCCACTGCCCCCGAATGTACTCCTCCGTCCAGGATGGATTATCCAGCGAAGGGGCGATTTGCGGAGTTGCACCGCTGCCGCCCGCGGATTGCGACCCGTGGGCTTTGCTAATGCTTTCAGCGTTTCGCGGAACCGGTGCTACTGTCTTTTTTTTTTCGCCTGTGGTCGGAGGCGCCGGTCGCCTTGTCGCCGGGGTGGGCGCAGCGACCCTTCCGGAAGAGAGGCGTTCGAGTCTTTCTATCAAACTGGCGGCATCGACGAACTTATCGGCGGCAGCCAAGCGGACGAGCATCGCCTCGACCAGCCCCCTTCCCGACGACAGGCCGCGAATGTTCCGCGCGGTCGTCTGGGTCAGGCTGACGGCCTGGACAATCGCGGGCAGTGTGAATTTCCCCGCCAATTCGGCGACGACCTTCCGCTGCGAGTCGGGCAACTCGATAAGCGGGCTGTCGGCGCCGCAGGAGGATGAAAGCATCATGTGGCGGAACATCTCGCCGACCGCCGAGACCGCCGATTCCAGCGTCAGGCCGGACTGGAGCAGTTCTGCCAGCGCGTCCAGGGCGGCGGCTGCGTCTCCCTCGGCGATTGCCGTTACGATTGCAGCGGTCCGCTCATCGGAAGGCGTTCCGAGTACGGCGATAACGTCGTCTTCGCCGACCTCGCCTGCACCGGCTGCCAGTAACTGGTCCAGAAGGCTCAGCCCGTCGCGCATCGAACCGGCGGCTGCGCGGGCGATGCGGAAAATCGCCTCGGATGTTACCTTTACATCCTCTGCCTTGCAGATATTCTCCAGGTGCTCGGCGATTTTGCCCGTTGATATGTCGCGGAAGTCGTACCTCTGGCAGCGCGAGAGAATCGTAGCGGGGATTTTCTCCGGTTCGGTCGTGGCGAAGATGAACTTGACGTGTTCGGGCGGTTCTTCGAGCGTTTTCAGAAGCGCGTTGAAGCCGTCTTTGGTTATCTGGTGGACTTCGTCGATGTAATAGACTTTGTATCGGCAGCGGGCAGGGTGGTAAATCGCGTTGTCCCGCAGTTCGCGGATATTGTCGATGCCGCGATTGGATGCCCCGTCTATCTCGACGACGTCTATATCGTCGCCACGGGCGATGGCCAGGCAGGCATCGCATTTATTGCAGGGCGTCGGCGTAGGCCCGTCGGCAGACATGCAGTTCAGCGCCTTGGCCAGGATCCTGGCCATCGTCGTCTTACCGACGCCGCGAGTGCCGGTGAACAGGAACGCGTGCGCGACCCTGCCGGTCTTTATCGCGTTGACCAGCGTAGTGGCGACGTGCTCCTGCCCGACCACCTCGTCAAAGGTAGCCGAGCGATACTTACGCGCTAGTACGAGATATTCGCTCATTAGCAGTCAGCAATCAGCGTTCAGCATTCAGCGTTCAGCAATCAAAAATCAAAAATCGAAAATCAAAAATGCCGTGCACTCCGCTTCGATGCGTCCCAACGGGTCATGTTCGACGCCCCGGCTCCAGCCAGGCGACCCTCCGGCACATGCCGAAACGCGCTTATGGCTGCTTCCTTCCGGACCTGACCAGGTTCACGGTCCGACATTGCAGAGGACCCAGCCTTCAACGCCAAACCGCCAAACACGATGGTCCACCGGGACAACACCTCGGCGGAGGATTCAGCCCCGCTATAGCGGATTGCGGGTCATCCCGGCAAGCCGGGAATCAGGGCACCGCTAACGCCCCGCCTAGCACGGCTTGCGCATCATAAAGCAAACCCCGCCACAGAGCAAGCGTGAGACGAAAGAAAGGGATTGGAGAGGTGGCGTGGTCGCTGCGTTTGCGACCACGTTTACGTCGGCGCATCCGCGTGGCCGCAAACACCGTGGCCACGGCACCAGCAAGCCGACAGGCAGGCGAACAAAAATGGATCGCTTGGTCGCCGCGGCGACCACCCTGCGGCTTGATAGGCAGCAAACAATTGGATATAAAAGGGTTAACATGCCTTCGTCAAGAAATCCCAAGGCGTGTTATACGGGCAGAAAACCGAAATTCCGCATCTTATGCGGGTCAGTCTAATTATTGGTTGGGCAGTCAAATGAATGACAGAACTACCATGAGTCCGAAATCAGATTGCCGGTTCGCATGGCTTTCGATGGCCTTTGTCCTTCTCCTCTTTCCGACAGCCCTCCGAGCCGGGATACGTCCTGAGTGGGATCCTGCAACCCTGACGCGACTCGCAGACCTCGTCGTGGTCGGACAGATGAGGGCGAACAACCGCATTGCCATACATGCGGTACTCAAGGGGGAGACCACAGAGAAAGAGATCTCCATACCAAGCTTGAGTGAGTTCGTGAACGAAGGCCCCTTCATCCCATCTGCACACAAAATCGATCTGGGGCAGGAAGTGATTCTCTTCCTAGACCAGAGATGTCCTCATGCGCGTGTAGTTGCCAATGGGATATACCGAACGGGTGCGGTGAACTCGAAACAAGGGGTTCTCGGTTACTGGCAACCCATAAATCCTGGCGGATACATGCTAAAGCCAGAGATTCAATTCGACAGTATTGCTGCTGTTAGGGCTCTTATACAGGCTGAATGCAAAGCCATTCCACAAAGACAGAACGCGGCACTTGATAAGGTCAAGGCCGCAAAGTCGAATGACGATTTCCGCCAAGCACTTCACGAACTTGATCGCATCACGCGAATTGGAGACATGGACATCCTGAAACGGATCGCAGATCTCGATATCGACGATACCCAAAGACGCGTGCTCGACATTGTCTATTTCATCCAGAATGTGAGAGAGCCAAGGGCTGCCCAGCTTCTTGAAGCGCTGTACAGCAAACACCGCGACGTCTCGATTCTCTATGCATTAGGTAGGCTGGGAAATCCTGAATCTCTGGCGTATTTTGAGTCGCTGATCGACAACAAGCAGGTGCCCAAACCACTTTTTGCGCTATACGGAATGAAGGAGCTGTATCTTTCGCTCGAAGCAAAGGGTGACCGGAAGAATTGTGACATGGTGCGCACTTCGATGTATCGGAATGTAGACAAGGACCTCGTGGACCTAATGATGTCCGCACCACAGTTGATCAGCGTGATTCCCCATCAAGGCTCTATCGAAAGGCTGAAGCGTGCCTATGAGCACCATGCGAAGCTAAGAAGCAACGCCGAGTTTGAGATAGAAAGGCACATCAAGAACTGTGAAGAGAAGATCAAAGCCCTAGAGAAAGACTTGCCCAATAACGCTATGAAGGCGACGTCGAAATAACGCCGAAAAGAACCGCGATGGTTTTCGATTTTCCAGTCCCTTTGGGACGCCTTTCTAAACCCCGGCCCTATTGCGGCGGCGCGGACCAGACCTTGCCCTTCTCGTCGGCCAGGCGCAGCCTCGGCCCGTCCTTGCCCACGTCCAGGATGGCGCGGCCCTTGCCCTTCTCGTCGTACATGTCCAGCAGCGATCCGTCTTTGAGGGCGTTCAGCCCGGCGCGGACCTCGCCCTTCTCGTCGTACAGGCCCAGCCTCGACCCGTCCTTGTCCACGGCCAGAGAGGCGCGGACCTCACCCTTCTCATCCAACAGGCTCAGCACCGGCCCGTCCTTATCCGCGACCAGCATGGCGCGGGTCTTGCCGTCCGCATCCTCAAGGATGAATTGGTTGGCGCGGATCACCTTCGGTGTGGTCTTGTTCCACGTCCAAGCCAGACACACCCCTACGACGGCCAGCCCCGCGATGACCAGCAGCCAGCGGTTGCGGCGCTTCGCGTCAGTAAGTCCTCGCTTGGTGTCGGACAATTCCCGTTCCAGATTTTCCAAACGTTCTTCTGTGGTCATTTCCAGTTCCTTTCCCCTGTAAAGTTCATTAGCGTCCCGCCCGATACATGGTTTGGTTCGGGTTCGGGAATCAGTTTAACGTCCGGCAGGCGGGAAGTAAAAGAACAAGGGGTATCTGGGTGCATATTGATTTTGGTGGAATATGTTGGTGGCACAGGTTTTCAACCTGTGCACGCCCAATAACCGACAAAGCAGCACAGGTTGAAAACCTGTGCCACCAGTCACCGAACCCCCAAAATCAATATGCCCCCCTGCCAGTTTTGGGGAAAGAAATTTCGGAGATTTTGCGATATAATAGATATGCCGGGAAGCAATTAGGCGACCGGACAAAGAAAATCGGAGTCGCAACAATGTCAAAAGAGTTTAATCCAGAGGCCGACGTCAAAGAGCAGATAGAACAGTTGCTGCTGGAAATCAAGGACCTGGTCCGGCGTCGCAAGGATGCGAAAGACCCCCATGCCCGCGAGGTCCTGACGGACCAGATACAAGACCTCGAAGACCAGGCGTCCTTCCTTCAGAGGCAATTGCCCTAAAAGCTATCAGCGGTCAGCGATCAGCGATCAGCAAAAACAACTGACAGCAGTCAGCGATTAGTTGCTGAATGCTGATTGCCG
>CAYUYD010000160.1:0-6488 GCA_964449105.1 uncultured Planctomycetaceae bacterium
AAAGTGTAAACCATGTGCCCGGTTCAAAACGTAAACCATGTACCCGGTTGCACAGACCTTATCCCCCGGCGGTGCCGGGGGCTATTACCGATTACGAAACGGGAATCGGCGGTTGCGGCCAAGGGGCGCAGGCGATACAATCCGCCTTCATTAAAGGCCTGCCTGCCGGTAGGCAGGTATTTTACGAGGCAGGACTATTCGGAGAATCACATGGATAAGGTAAGAGTCGGTATTGTCGGTTCCAAGTTCGCTGCGGGCTTTCACGCGGATTCCTACGCCCGTGACAACAGGGTCGAGATCATCGCAGTCGCCGCCATTGACGGGCTGGAAGAGTTCTCGAAGGCGTGGAACGTCCCGAACACCTACGAAGATTACAACGAGATGCTCGCCCGCGACGACATCGACTTGATAAGCGTCTGCGTACCGAATTTTCTGCATCACGACGTAACCATCGCAGCGGCCAAGGCCGGCAAGCACATCATCTGCGAAAAACCGCTGGCGACGACCTCCGCCGACGGCAAGGAGATGGTCAAGGCCTGCAAGGACGCCGGCGTCAAACTGTTCTACGCCGAGGACTGGGTTTTCGCGCCGGCATTGAATCGGGCGCTGGAAATCGTCGCAGAAGGCGGAATAGGCAAGGCCCTCTACCTCAAGGCCCGCGAGACGCACAACGGTTCGCACTCGCCCTTCGCCAAAAAGAAGAGCACCTGCGGCGGCGGCAGCCTGATACACCTGGCGATTCATCCGGTCGGTTTCGCGCTCTACATGTTCGGAGGACCGGATAACCCGGCCGTTGAGGTAACGGCATTGACCACAGGCGGGCTGGATAAAAACTACGTCCACAAGGACTTCGAGGGCGAAGACTGGTCCGTCGGCGTAATCAGATTCGCCGACGGACGCGCCGCCCTGATCGAAGGCAACTACATCACCGTCGGCGGAATGGACGACGTTGTCGATATCTACGGCTCTGAAGGCAGGATCACCGTCAACCTGACCTTCGGCTCGCCCCTTGACGTCTATTCGCGCAAAGGCATCGGATACGTCATCGAAAAGACCGACTTCACCCACGGGTGGACCAAGCCGGCGGTCGATGAGTTCTTCAATCTCGGCTACGTCGAGGAACTGCGATACTTCGTCGATTGCGTCCTGAACGACGAGCAGCCGAAGTTCGGCGTGGACGCAGCCAACGGCTTGGCGACCATCCTGGTTATCGAGGCAATGTACAAGTCCGCAGAAGAAGGCAAAACGATAAAGATAGGGACTGGGGACTAGGGCCTTGGGACTAGGCAAAAGAAGATTGAAAAAACGATAAATTTCTCGAAAGGAACAGATATGGCGAAATTCAAAGTTGTCATAACCGATTTGGGTTACGCGAGTTATCAGCCTGAGAAGGATGAACTTTCGGCCATTGATGCCGAACTGGTCCTGGCGAAATGTTCGACCGAGGTCGAGGTAGGCGAGGCGTGCGCCGACGCCGACGGCGTCATCACGCGCCTTGCGCCGGTCGGGGCGGCGGCCATCGAAAAGATGGAAAAATGCCGTGTGATTTCGCGTTACGGCGTGGGCGTCGATAATGTCGATGTCCAGGCTGCGACTGCGAAGAAAATCCCCGTCGCCAACGTCCGTGAATACTGCAACGAGGAGGTCTCCGACCACGCACTGGCGTTGATAATGGCCTGCGCCCGCAAGACAAGCATCCGCGACCGCCAGGTCCGCGCGGGGATGTGGGACATCGGCGCGAAAAACCCTGTCTATCGCATCGCAGGGAAGGTTTTGGGGCTGGTCGGGTACGGCGCGATCTCGCGAGCTTTGCACCGCAAGGTTTCCGGTTTCGGCCTGGCCGAGGTGCTCGTCTATGACCCCTACGTCCCGGCGGCTGAAGCGGCCCAAAACGGCGCAAGGAGCGTTGAACTGGACGAATTGCTGAGGCGGGCCGATTACATCTCCATCCACGCGCCGCTGACCGACGCGACGCGACGCATGATCGGCGCCGAGCAGTTCAAGGCAATGAAACCGACAGCCATTCTGGTCAACACGTCTCGCGGGCCTCTGGTGGATACCGATGCGCTTTACGAGGCGCTATTGCGGGGTGAGATTAATTCAGCCGGTATCGACGTCCACGACCCCGAACCGCCGAAAAAGGATTGCAAACTCTTCCGGCTGGACAACGTCGTCCTGACCGACCATGCCGGGTGGTACAGCCAGGAGTCGCAGTTGGCCCTTCAACAAACGGCCGCAAGGAACGTCGCCCTGGTCCTGGCGGGCAAGCCCCCGCTGTTCTGTGTCAACCCGGAGGTGCTGAAATAGCAATCAGCGGTCAGCGGTCAGCAATCAGCAACCGGCGACTATTTCTTCTCATCCAGGGGTCCGACGCCGGAATAGACATCGAAGCCGCCGTCAATGCAGAGGGTAACGCCCTGAAGGAAACTTCCTGCTTCCGACAGCAGCAGGATAATCGGGCCAACGAGTTCGTCGGGCCGACCGAAGCGGTCCAGCGGCGTCTTTGCGATTATCGACCTGCCTCGCGGCGTGAGCGTCTTGTCGTCCGGCTCGAAGAGGAGGTGATGATTCTGCATCGTGTCGAGGAAACCCGGTGCGATCTCGTTGACGCGGATGTCTGCGTCGGGGAAATCGACCTTGACCTGCACCGCCAGCCACTGGGTGTAGTTCGTTACGGCGGCCTTGGCGTTGGAATATCCCGGCACGTTTGTCAGCGGAGCACGCGCGCTCATCGACGAGGTGTTAATGATCACCCCCGCCCCGACCCTGGCGAAGTGTTTGCAGAAAATCTGGCTTGGCAGGACCGTGCCTTTGTAGTTGAGCGCGAAGACCTTGTCCAGTTCGTCCATCGCCAGGTCGGTGAAGTTTCCGTCGGGCGGTACGCAGGCGCCTTTGCGGTTTCCGCCTGCGCCGTTAATCAGCGCGTCGCACCCGCCGAAGGTCCTGATAATGGCGTCCAGCGCCGCGGCAATGCTGTCGGCGTCCAACACGCTGCACTCGACGCCGATCGCTTCGCCGCCGTCGGCGACAATTTCATCGGCCAGCGCCTTGACCTTATCGCCCATGATGTCAAGCAGGGCGACCTTCGCGCCGTTGGCAGCCAGGGCTTTGGAAATGACGCCGTAAATGACGCCGGCAGCGCCGGTAACGGCTACTACCTTCCCGGAAATATCGAACATCTCCGCAACTTTGACAGACATCGGATAATCTCCAACACAAAGAAATCAAACCACAAAGAGCACGAAGAACACCAAGAACCGAGAAATCAAAACCCTTTTTATTTTCTTTGTGCTCTTTGTGTCCTTTGTGGTTTATTTTGTTTTGAATTTCGCCTCAAACATCTCCAGCGATTCGGTAATCGTGTCAAGGTCGCCGGGTTTTTTGCGTTCAGCCACAAGCGCCAGCGGGGCCGACATTCCGAGAACCGGAGTAAAGCCAGCCTTCGAGATTGCCTGAATGTAGGCCGGCCCCGTCTCATAATCCACAGCGCCGGTCGGCATTATGATTCGACCTTTGTGCCGGTCGCGGACGTACGGCGCCAGCAGGTCGGAGACGCCCTTAGGTCCGTGCGAGCGGGCGGGGAAAATCTTAATCGCGTCCGGTTCCAGCCCGTCGGGGCGTTCGATAAAGTAGTTCAATTCGGTCGGCGTGAACACCGCCGGGGCGGAGAAAACGTTCGCCTTCCGCGTGATGCGGACGAAGTCTTTGCCCTCGCCGCAGCCGCCCATGACGTTGGCGGGGGCGACGATCATGTCGAAGCCCATCTCGATAGCCGAGTCGAGTTCCTGCGGATTGATGACGCTTCCGACGCCGAGGATGAAGGGATTGTCGGCGGGGCTGCCGGCCCGGATCTTCACCAGTTCGACCATCGCCTCGCGGAGCAGCGATTCTTCGATACGGAAGGTAACTTCCGCTACGTAACCTGCTTCGTACACCGCCTTCATGGTCGTTACCATGTGTTCGGGTTCGGTGATGTGGCTCTTGTTCATCACGACTACAATGCCGCTCTTTCTCAAGGCTGCGTCGGTCTCGGTCCTGTTACGCTTATAGTTCGCCATTGGATCTCTCCTGTCGCTTTATCGCAGTGCGCTGACTCCGCCGCCGGAAAGGGCGCGTTTGACTTCCTTTTCCACGTCGGACTGTTTTACCATCGATACGTCGCCGGGTGTTTCCTGAACACAGATTCCGTGGGCGGCGCCCCACTGGACGGCTTCGGCGACGGATTTGCCTTTCAGCAGCGCCGCTGCCACGCCGGAAGCGAACGAATCCCCCCCGCCGGTGCGATCGGCGATCTCAATGCCCTCGCGTGTAACGGCCAGGTGAAGTTTGTCCTCTGCGGTGTCGTAAAGAACCGCGCCCCAGTTAATCCTGTCGGCCGACAGTGCCGCCCGCAGCTGCGTACCGATGAGTTTCAGGTTCGGATACTTCTTCGCTACCTTGCGAAGCATCTCCGAATACGCCTCCAGCCAGATCTCGAACGGCTCGTTCTTGCCGACCTTTTTGCACTCTTCACCGAGGGCGTCGTCGAAGTCGCTCTGGTTTCCGACGAGGAAGTCGCACATCTCGGCTATCTTCCTGTTATGCTTTCTCGCCTTTTCCTTGTCCGGCTCGACCTTGGAACGATAGTTCAGATCGAACGCCCTGACCGTCCCCGCCGCCCCTGCCGCCTTCATCGCTTCGGTCGCAACAGCCGCCGAGGTCGGCGAGATGATCGCGTATATTCCGCCCGTGTTGAACCACCGGACGCCGCGGGCGAACAGCCCCGCCCAGTCGAAGTCGCCGGGGGCTATTTCACGGATGGGTGTGTGGGCGCGGTAGTATTCCGTTATCGAGGGCAGCACGCCCTTGCCCCGCCAAGTGAAATTGACGCCGTTGTGGAGCGTGCCTTTACCGTCCGTCGAGAATTTCCCCTTCCCGCCGGTGTTGAACCAGATGATATGCGAGGTATCGACGCCGGCCTCTCGCATCTGGTTTTCGATGTTCCGACCTATGCCGTCATCGACCAGCGCAGTAACCACTGCCGTTCGCAGACCGAAGCAATAACTCAGCCCCTCTGCGACATTCGTCTCGCCGCCGCCGTGCCAGATTTCGCCTCTCCTGGCGCGGGCAGTCGGCACATCACCCGGATCGATCCTCAGCATCACCTCGCCCAGCGAAACCCCGTCGTAACGACATTCTTCTGCGGATTTGATTTTCAGATCAGCCACGGTTCGTTATCTCCTGATTTTTCGCCCTAAAAATCCGACCACTACGCCGTACACACTTGCGGAGCGGAGATTATAGCACCCCGGAAATAACAGTCAATGGGAAGAAAAAGCAGGAGTGGGAAGTGCCCCGGACATCGTAAGGCACTGGGGTAAATTTGCATAGAAACACCAATATCGCACAACCTGATTGGAAATCGGAAATCGGACGCCGAAGGCGCCCCGAAGGGCAATTGGAAATTGTCAGACGATGTCCACGAACCGTCCGCGAAAGCGAACGCAGCCGTCGCTTTTGGCAAAGAGCGTATTATCGCGTCCCATGCCGACGTTTACCCCCGGTTTCCACGGCGTGCCGCACTGACGAACGATGATCGTACCGGCCTGAACCGCCTGCCCGCCGAAACGCTTCACGCCGCGATGCTGGGCGTTCGAGTCCCGACCGTTACGCGAAGAACCTTGTCCCTTTTTATGCGCCATTTTTTACCTCAATAATCACCGACAAAACTGCTGTCAAATCATCTTTCATTGAACTGTCGTTATTCTACAATCGTAATAATGCGGTGTCAATCCCGTCTTTCTTACCGCATCACCCACTGTTTTTTCAGGAATTTGGGCGTATCGGCCGATCTGGCGGCGGCTTCGCCGAGCAGGGAGTATCGCAGGTGTAATGTCTTGGCGAGAACCACCTCGGTTTTAGTAACTTTTTTCTCTTTACCGTTTTCATCCGTAACGGTCTCGACAATGGGTTTGGGCAGTTCGATTTTCACCCGCTCACCGCTCAGTCCTTCGACAAATACGTCGAAACCACGGGCTTCATGGTCGAAATCCGACCAGATCGCCACGCCGTCCCTGGCATTATCGGCGCCCTGGAGCAGCGTGCCCGTAATGAAAGCCATATCCACCAACAGCGGATTATTGTGGCGTTTTTTTATGTCCAGGAAAACCGCAGCGGGAATCCTCTCGCCGGACCGGACGACCTTGCCGGTGTCGGTGTACAGGCAGAATCCTGGTACGAAGATACGATCAGCGCCGCTACGGTTGGTTACCGTGTAAAGCATGTACCAGAAGGTTCGCTCTTCCTTCCAGCCCGGCATTTGGATCGTAATCGGCTGGGGTGTCCGGTACTCGAATTCCAGTTCCCAACTGGTCGGAACTATACCGGGTTCGGGGGCCGGTTCAGCCGACGCCGTTAACAACGTAAAGGCCAAGCCCAGTGCCATGATTGCCGCGAAGTATCTCACTGTGAAGACTCCTTCAATTGCCAATTGCCAATTGTCAATTGTC
>CAYUYD010000161.1:0-6486 GCA_964449105.1 uncultured Planctomycetaceae bacterium
CGCGATAAAAAAACCGGGGCGACCCATAGGCCGCCCCGGCATGGTGTTGCTCTATCGTCCCGTAAGGTTACTTAATCGGGCCGATCAGGAAACTGTCATCTGCATGCTTGTGGTCTGTCAATACGACAGTGCCCGCTCCCTGCGTACCACCGGTGGTAAGGCCGGATGCACTGTAGATATTGTCATTGCCGATACCTACGTCCGCCCGCTTCGAGCCGCTTACATGGGCGTCGGAATAGAGGACGTTAATGAAGTCACCTTTGTTGTGGTTCTGGCTCATGCCTCTCTTTCTGTTAGTATCAGACAGAGTGGTGTTCCAGGCGGTTTGTGCCTTTGGAGTAGTAGCCGCATCGGTGGTCTTGTCAAACTCAGGCGTTTTATCCGCCATAATCGCCAGCCCGCCTTTGCTGCCGGATGTAAAGCCGACGCTGTAAGGGCTGGGGGCAAGCGGAGCCTGGATACTGTAACTGACCTTCTTGCAGTGGTTCACAGTACTGGGGCTTACTGAATCGTAGAAATCCCAGTAATAATAACTGTCGCCGCCGCTGTCGAACTTGGCGTTGGTCATTCTGTCGGCGTTTTCGTCGCTGGGACAACGGAACAGGTCCACCGTCTGACCCGAGCGAACCACCATGAACATCAGGGCGGTCGCACTTGCCGTAGGGGGCACCGCTAGAATACTAGCGGCGCTATCGCCGGTTTTGGCAGTTGCACTAAAGGTGCTGATCCAGGGCGTGAAGTCGTTATTCTCGGCCTGATAGAGCACGAAACCCTTTCCGATGCCGTTGAGATTGGCGCCACAGATCGCCTGCTTGGCCAGTTCCTTCGCCCTGCCCAGGGTAGGCAGAAGGATGGACACCAGAAGTGCAATGATCGCAATGACCACCAACAACTCAACCAATGTAAAACCTTTTGTCCGCTTCATGACAGTACTCTCCCTTATTTTAGTCCCTTGTATCCATATCCACCGGGATATATTTACGCTATATATCGCCCGGTTTACGTTATGTCGTCTGTTGTAGTAGAAGGCATGCTCTATGGGGCGTGGGATATATGGAAGAGTCCATGCGACCATAATCATCATCGCCCTCTACTACTAAATCCATCTTACGCCTTAATAATAGCACACCTTCACAGTTGTTGTCAATAGCATAATTTATATTTTTTTTTACCCCCTCCCGACCGGCCATTTCACCTGTTTCCGGTTACAACGAAAATCAGCCGATCCGTCCGCACCGAAGACAAACTCCGCAGGACCCCCGCAAGGGGCCCCAGGGGCCTATGGGCTTGTATTGACACAAGTCCGCGACGGGTTTAATCTGTCCCGACAATGACGCCCCTGGAAACAGCAAGAAAACGCCTCCGCACATTCGGACAGGAACATCTCCTAGCCTTCTACGATGAACTCGACCGGGCATCGCAATCGGCCCTGCTGGAGCAGATTGCCGGTATCGACTTTGAACAACTCGCCGGACTGATACGCTCGCACGTTCTCGCCGAGCCGGTCGCAAACATTCCCGTAAATCCGTCTCCCGCCCCTATTCTGCCGGCCTGTCCTGCCGACGAGGTATCGGCTAACTCGTACCGCCGCGCCAGGCAGCGAGGGGGCGAACTTATTTCCTCAGGCCAGGTGGCCGCTTTCGTCGTCGCGGGCGGGGAAGGAACGCGGCTCGGATTCGACGGACCCAAAGGATGCTTTCCCGTTACGCCCATCAGGCACAAAGCCCTCTTCCAGGTATTCGCCGAACAAATCCTTTCCGCAGCCCGTCATTACGGTTCGACCATCCCGTGGTACATAATGACCAGCCGGTCCAACGACGCCGCCACGCGCGAGTTCTTCGGGGAGAACGATTACTTCGGCCTGAACCGCCGGGACGTCTTTTTCTTCACGCAGGGACAGATGCCTGTGGTGGACCTGAACGGGAAAATTCTCCTGGCCGACAAGGACTCGATCGCCTTCAGCGGCGAGGGGCACGGCGGATGCCTCGACGCGCTGCGCCGAAGCGGCGCACTGGACGATATGTCCGAACGCGGCATCGAATACATCTCCTATTTCCAGATCGACAACCCGCTCAATCATTGCATCGACCCGCTCTTTATAGGACTGACGGCCGGCAGCGGCGCTGATATGTCCGCAAAGGCAATCCCAAAACGCGGACCCATGGAAAAACTCGGAAACTTCTGCATGGTCGATGGGAAAGTAACAGTCATCGAATACTCCGACCTTCCGGAAGAGTCCGCCCGCGAAACCAGGCCGGACGGTTCGCTCGTCTTCGGCTTCGGCAGCATCGCTATCCACATCCTCTCGCGCCGATTCGCCGAACGACTGACAGCCGAGGGGCGATACCGGTTGCCGTTTCACCGGGCGGTCAAGAAGACCGCTTACCTCGACCCGTCCGGGACGATTGTCGAACCGGATGAACCAAACGCCGTCAAGTTCGAGAGGTTCATCTTCGACGCGATGCCCCTTGCCGACAACGTCGTGGTGCTGGAAACGCTTCGCAGCGAGGAGTTCTCGCCCGTCAAGAACGCCGCCGGCGATGGAAGCCCCGCAACATGCCTTCGAGATCAGATACGCCGGTCAGCCCGCTGGCTGGAATCCGCAGGAATAACCGTTCCAAAAGACGCCGACGGCGAACCGGACGCCATCATCGAAATCAGCCCCCTTCTGGCAACCGACGCCGAACAACTCGCCGAAAAAATCGACCCGAACCTGACCATCAAGCCGGGACAAAACGTCTATCTTGACACGCCCGCATCCGCACGCTAATCTGCATATTGCAGCGTTCGCCCGGGTGGCGGAACTGGCAGACGCGCCAGCTTGAGGGGCTGGTCTCCCTTGGGAGGTGCAGGTTCAAATCCTGTCCCGGGCATTCGAGGCAGCCGTCAGCGGGCAGCAATCAGCCATCAGCACCCTCATTTGTAGGGGTTTTGCTGATTGCCGACCGCTGATCGCTGATTGCTCTTTTAATCTCAGAAGCAAAAATAGATTCCTGACCCCTTTAATCCAGCCCTGGTCTCAACGGGCTGGGCGGGATGCTGAAAATCTACTACCGCGAGGTTTTACACAAAGCTTCCTGTAGAATCGGCGGTCGCAGTTGCCGGATGGAACTAACTTCCTAAGGAGTTTCCATGACCAAGAGCACGTCCGCACGAGCGACCTCTTCGGCTGTCTGTATCGAGGACCTGACATGCGAGTATCTCGTCAACCCGCTGGGCATCGAGACGCAGCGGCCTCGGCTGAGTTGGATGCTCCGGTCCAATTGTCGCGGCCAGTTTCAGAGAGCGTATGAAATCCAGGCATCTCATAGCCACGAGGCACTTCATAGCGGCAAGGCCGACATGTGGAACACCGGCAAGGTCCGCTCGGACCAGTCCTTGCACGTGGAATATGCCGGAGTGCCGCTGCGGTCGCGGCAGGGTTGCTGGTGGCGGGTTCGTGTCTGGGACGCAGACGGACGGGTCAGCAGCTACAGCCAGCCGGCATACTTCGAGATGGGCTTGCTGAAGCCTAATGACTTCCAGGCCCAGTGGATTACCTGCCCCGTCATTGTACAAGGACAGGAGCACCCGTCGCCCATTCTTCGAAAATCATTCCGCCTTGGCAAGCCGATATCGTCGGCTCGGGCGTATGTTAGCGGCTTGGGGTACTTCGAACTCCGTATCAATGGTCGGCGAATCGGCGAGAACGTGTTGGATCCGGGCTTCACCCGCTACGACGCGCGGACGCTCTATGTAACGCACGATGTGACCGAAGCCCTGAAAGGCGGCGACAACGTGCTGGCAGTGATGCTAGGCAACGGCTGGTATAACTGCCAGACCCGCGAGATCTGGAACTTCGAGCAGGCCCCCTGGCGTCACCGACCCAAGCTGCTTCTGCAACTTCACGTAACCTTCGACGACGGCAGCGAGACGGTCCTGTGCAGCGACGCCACCTGGCGGGCCTCGGTCGGGCCTATCGTCTTTGACGCACTGCGCAATGGCGAGACGTACGACGCTCAGCTGGAGAAGACCGGATGGGACTCCCCCGACTATGACGATCATGGCGCCGACTGGCGAGAGGCCGAGATCGTTGCAGGACCCGGCGGCACGATGCACGCTCAGCAGCACACGCCCATTCGCGTCATGGGCACTATCGCACCGGTAGCCGTGCGGGGGATCCGCCCGGGCGTGTTCGTATATGACATGGGGCAGACGTTCTCCGGCTGGGCACAGCTCACCGTCTGTGGTCCTGCCGGCGCAGAGGTAACGCTCCGCTACGCCGAGAAACTGCTGGCCGACGGCGACATCGACCAGGGCAACATCAACCAGCTCATCAAGTCCGGCGACTGCCAGACCGACCGCTACATCCTCAAGGGTCGGGGCGTGGAGACTTGGGAGCCTCGCTTCACCTACCACGGTTTCCGCTACGTGCAGGTAACGGGCTTCCCAGGCGCGCCGACGCTGGACAACCTTCGTGGGCGCGTGGTGCACACCGCATTTGACCGCCGGGGACAATTCGAGTGTTCCAACGATTTGCTCAACCGAATCAACCATGCCGTGATCTGGACCACCGTGAGCAACTACCACGGCATCCCCACCGATTGCCCGCACCGCGAGAAGAACGGATGGACCGGCGATGCTCATTTGTCGGCCGAGCAGACGCTCTATAACTTCAACGCTCAGTCCGCCTACACGAAGTGGATGGACGACTTCGCCGACGTTCAGAGGCCCAGCGGTCAGCTGCCGGGAATCGTGCCCACCGGCGGATGGGGCTTCAACTGGGGCAGCGGGCCGGCGTGGGATTCGGCCTACACCCACATCCCGTGGTACCTCTATCGCTATTGCGGCGACGTGGGAATCCTGGCGCGCCACTACGCGGGTATGAAGCGGTACGTTGACTTCCTGGGAACCATCGCTGACGGCCACATCGTACACTTCGGCCTGGGCGACTGGTGCCCGCCCGTCGGCAGCGCGGAGAGCCATGCGTGTCCGGCTGATTTGACCAATACGGCCTACTACTTTGCCGACGCTCATATTGTCTCGCGTGTGGCGGAGTTGTTGGGCAAGACGGCCGACGCTCGTAAGTATGCTCGGCTGACGGAGCAGATTCGCGAGGCGTTTTTGCGACGCTACTACGATCCTGCCGGCGGACAGTTGACGGGCAAATGCCAGACATCCCTGGCTACTGCCTTGTTTCAGGACCTGCTGTCGGCGAGTGAGCGCCCCAAGGTGCTGAAGACCCTGCTGACGGAGGTCGATCGCTGCAACGGACACATCGACTGCGGCATCCTTGGCGCCAAGTACGTGATGCACTGCCTGACCGACGAAGGCAGAGCCGACGTAGCCTACAAGATCGCCACGAAAGACGACTTCCCAAGCTGGGGACACTGGATCCGTCAGGGCGCCACCACCTGATGGGAGACCTGGGACGGTCAGCACTCTCGCTGCCACCACATGTTCAGCGACATCGGAGCCTGGTTCTACAAGGCCTTGGGCGGCATCATCCCGGAGGTGCCCGGCTTCAAGCGCGTGACCATCCGGCCTAACGTGGTGGGCGATTTGGCTTGGGTGCGAACCAGCCACCAGGGGCCTTACGGCCTGATCCGCAGCGATTGGCGGCGGGAGGGCAAGCGGCTAATGATGGAGGTAGCGGTGCCGCCCAATTCCGCTGCTACCATCTTTGTGCCTTCGGTCGAAGCATCGGGTGTCATGGAGGGTGGCACATCATGCAGCCGCGCAAAAGGCGTAACATTCCTGCGAACCGAACCCAGCCGGACCGTACTCGACGTCGCTAGTGGCGAATACGCCTTTGAGTCTGAGCTGCCGACCTGACCGGCGGCCACGGCGGTTTGCGAAGAGACCGACTGCTGAATAGAAGCTGGTTGTTCGCTATGCCTAACCAGTCAAGAATATCCTCCATGCTCGGAATAAATGGGGGTATTTTACTTTTCGATTCCTTTATTGGTCGGCAGCGGAACGTCCGTACGGACCTGATGCCCCAACCATTTTCAGTATAATGTCACCATAAGCAACCCGCTATCCCACGTCAATCTCATAATCGGCGGGCGGCAGGGGCAAGTTGGACTGAACCGTAAACTATTCCATCGAGGACTGGCCACTTAAGTGGCCAGTCCCTGTTCCGATGAGCAGCACTTTCCTGAAAGCGCTCCCGGAGTCCATTCGTTCATGTCTGCGCGCTTAAACGTCAACGCAAAGGTAAAGGGTAGAGGCCGCCTTCGTCCCCGGGGGACTACGGCGTGCCAAGGACGCCTTTGGTGCGTCCGGATGCTTTTTGACAATAGAATAGAGAACAGATCAGGGACCAAGGGAAAACGGACAAAACGTAATTGGTAATTGGTAATTCGGGTAATTCGTGAAAATTCGGGGAATTCGTGGAAAAAATGACCCCGAAAATCGCAACTGCTTGCCCACCAGGGAGTTACGAATTCCGCCTTCTTTCCCAAACTTTCCTAAACTTTCCTAAACTTTCCTAAACTTTCCTAA
>CAYUYD010000162.1:0-2599 GCA_964449105.1 uncultured Planctomycetaceae bacterium
GCTGTGCTGGCGGCCCCGAAGAGAAACCGAAAGGTCATTCTCATCGGACTGGTGGTTGTGGCGATTGGGGCATTTTCTTTGACTGACCCCGGTTTCTGGAAACGGGCCGAAACAATCACGGTAGAGCAAGAACAGCGAGATACTTCTGCCCAGAGCCGAATAGATATTTGGATTGCATCCCTCGATATGCTCAAGGAACATCCCGAAGGCGTAGGGCCCGGGAACTTCCAGGCCAGTATCGGAGACTATACAAGTCAGCATGAAAAAAGAGACGCCCATAATACCTACGTTCTTTGCTTTTCCGAACTCGGGATACCGGGCTTGGTCCTGTTTGTCGTTATCATTATCGTTGCCTTCAGGGTACTTATTCGGGTTCGCAGGGAGGCAGGGAGCAACAAGCAGGGCGAACAGCACGGACTCCATCTCGTCAGTTACGGATTAATTGTGGGATTGGTTACCTTTCTCACCGCCGGCCTGACTATGAGCCGATTGTACGCTGAGTTCGCGTGGTGGCTTCTGGTTCTGCCTTTGTGTCTGGCGCGGGCGATGGAGAACCTCCGCGCCGATCGTCCTGGCGATGCAGAACCGGCGACAAAGCCAAAACGCGCGGGGCGGAGAAATCAAGTCGGGAAGGCTGGTGCACAGCGAGTCAGGGAATTAGGAAATAGGGCATGATTGGTAGCACAAGTCAGAATGCGGGAACGGACGTTCACGTATTGCACGTCGTCTCCATGCTAGGCGCCGCAGGCGGCATGGAAATGGTGATGAGTCGTTTGCTGCACTGGATGAATGACCCGTCGATCTGGCATTCAATTGCTGTTCTAAGAGGTCCTGCGGGCTGCAGTCGTTATTTTGACGAAACAGTCCGGATATTCTGTCTCCGAGGCGGAAGGCACGATGTCCGGTTACCAGTGCGTTTGGCCAGGCTGATACGGCGTTTGAAACCCAATGTGATCAATGCGTGGAACTGGTACGCTTGGCCGGACACTGTGCTGGCAAGGCTTATTTCACGGGCCAAGGCTCCTCTGGTTTTCAGCTTTCACGGATATGACTTTGTCGGACGAATGCCGCTTCGCAGACGTTTGGCCTCGCGAGTTCTTGCTGGAATCACTGACAGAATAATGACTGTTTCTAAGGCTTCTCAGCGAATCCTGGCTGCCGACATTGGTGTTTCGGCGCAGCGAATTGACGTGATCCCCAACGGTGTTGACACGGTTGCGTTCTCACCGGTGGCCGATGATAAGATGCCGAAAGGGCGGCTTGTCGTCGGGACGGTTGGAAGCCTAAAGCCGATTAAGAACCAGTCGATGTTGATACGAGCAGTGGTCGGCTTGGTCGAGTCTGGACTCTATGTGGAACTGCGGATCGTGGGCGACGGCACGGATGCAGACCGTCTGACCGAACTGGTCCGGTCGCTCCGTGCCGAGCCTTTCATACACCTTCTCGGCCTTCAGGACGATATACCAGCATTTCTTCGGGGATTGAATGTCTTTGTGTTGCCAAGCGACACCGAAGCGCATCCGATCGCGCTGCTTGAGGCCATGGCTTGCGGACTGCCCTGCGTAGCTACACGGGTCGGGGGCGTTCCAGAGATTCTCCGGGAAGGCGAAGTCGGTATATTAATCGAGCCGCGGGATCAAACCGCTCTGGAGCAGGCGTTGACTGAACTGATCGAGCAGCCCGTGTTGCGGTCTGAATTGGGCAAGGCTGCACGTGTCCGAGTTTGCGAGAGATACAGTAAGGAACAAATGGTCGATGCGTACGCGAACATGTACCGTGAACTCTCGCAGATTGCGGAATGCCGACATCGAAAGTAAGTGAACACTGATGAAATCGGTCAAAATATTAATGGTAACCAGGCTCTTTCCGAGCAGCGTTTTTCCCATCCTGGGCACTTTCTGCGCCGAGCGGGTCAAGGCGCTGTCGCGGTACGCCGACGTCCGTGTGCTTGTCCCTACGCCATATTGGCCCAAATGGCTGCCCGTCGGCCCGTGGAAAAAAATGGCAAGAGTGGAACCAAGGCGGGAAACCGAAGATGGCGTGCCAGTATGGTATCCTCGGTATCCGATGCTGCCGTGGGTCGCCACCTGGTTGCAGGGTCTTACGATGTCACTGGCCGTCCAAAAGGCCTTCAGGCGTTTCCCGGACAACTGGCGCCCGGACATTATCGACGGTCAATTTGCCTTCCCCGACGGCTACGCAGCCGTCAGGCTGGCCGAACGACTGGGCTGCCCCTCGGTGGTAACCTGCCACGGCGCAGACCTGAAATTGTATCCGTCGCTGGTCTTTACACGTTCGATGTTGCGGCGGACACTGCAGCGCGCGGATCGTGTCATCTCCGTCGGCACCTGGCTGCGGACTCGAAGCATCGAACTGGGCTGTGCGGAAGCGGATGCCATTTTCCTTACCAATGGTGTCGATATCGACAGGTTTACTGTCAGGGACAAGGTGGAGTGCCGCCGTCGCCTCGGGATTCCCCTGGAAGGGAAAGTGGCGGTTTGCGTGGGATACCTGATTGACCGAAAGAATCAATCGGTCCTGATCCGTGCGCTGGCCGAGATATCGAGCAGAGGGACGAAGGCGCTGCATCTGGTTCTGG
>CAYUYD010000162.1:2609-5128 GCA_964449105.1 uncultured Planctomycetaceae bacterium
CGTCAGCGGCTGGAGCGGGAGGCAGAGCATCTCGGTGTGCGGGAACTGGTTCGTTTCGCCGGCAACAGGCCTCATGAAGAGATTCCCTACTGGATGGGTGCCGGGGACTGGCTGATGCTTTCCAGCCACTACGAGGGTTGGGCAACGGTATATTTTGAGGCGATGGCTTGCGGTCGGCCCGTGATTACATCCAACGTTCCCTCTGCGAAAGACTGCGTTTGTGATGAGCGGTACGGAATGGTCGTCGAGCCGAACACCCCGGAAGCATTTGCAGACGCGATGACCAGGGCACAGGACCGTATCTACGATCCCGTCGCAATCCGGGCCTACGCCGAAGAAAACAGTTGGGACCGATGGGCCAGGAAGATGATGGATATAATTGCCCAGGTGATGAGGACTTCAGAGAAATGAAGAATCTGCTGAGGCGTATAGCCGGGCATCTTGTTGACCGAACGGATCGTCGGGAAGTGCTTCCTCGCAGCGATACGTGGCGTCCCGGGAAAAGCCTGGACGATTACTTTATTGACATGCGGCCTAAACTTCTCTCGGTACCGGTGCTGTCAGACGAAGAACTCGCAAAACTTAGAGCAGGCATGACGGTAACCCTCTGCCAGTTGGCCATCGCCTTCTATCAACGGTATCGGCGCGAAGCCGACGACCAAGACTTGCGGGACTTCATTACCTGTGCCGACCTTCTGATCGAAACCCAAGAGAGGGACGGACCGCATCGGGGTAGTTGGACGGAAGAAATCGTCAGTCCGTATCGGTCGAAGCGTCCGTGGGTTTGCGCAATGGCCCAGGGCGAGGCTTTGTCCGTTCTTCTCAGGGCGCGGGCCGTGTCTGAAGAAGGGGATAAGTACGAAAAAGCAGCGCGGTTGGCCTTGGAGCCATTTTCCCGCACCATGGAACAGAACGGTGTTGTCAGCCGCGACAATGTCGGTTTTGTCTGTCTTGAATAGTATCCGTCCGACCCGCCCAGCCACGTGTTGAACGGGTGGATATTCGCCTGGATGGGCCTGCGGGAATTCGCCGATGTGTTCGAGGATAAAAAGGCCGCGAACCTTGCCGCCGAAAGCCTGGCCTCACTCGTCGCGGCGTTGCCGCGATATGATACGGGCTATTGGTCGCGGTATTGCCTGTTTCCGCGATTTCCTGGGGCCTTCCTTGCAAACCGGTTCTATCAACTCCTCCATATCGCCCAACTCCGCGCGATGTTCGACCTGACGGGAGAACCAGCCTTCCGGATATATGCCGACAGGTGGGACCGCTACATGAGCAGTCAGGCCTGTCGTATCAGGTATGCATGGCATAGGCTCCTGTTCAAGGCAGCCTGCGTCCTGACAGGATGGTGAAGTTTACGGACATCGAGCGTCGATGGACTATGGCGATGTAACCTGGAAAATCAGGGCTTCGGACGGTTTCCACTCTGCCCGAATGCTCTGGCCGTCGGGGAGGTTCTTTCCGGTGCGGAGGTCGCGTATATCCTTGACAGGCCTGCGGAAGATGATTTCGATGTCGATTGGCTTTCCTGTTACGCCGTGGATGGCTCCGAGGCCGCTGATGGAACCCTGTCGTGTGGGGTTCTTCACCAGGCCGACGAGCCCCGGCGCGCCGGGGTTTCCCTTTCGCCAATAAACGAGTTCTGCCAGGGGAACAGGTTTTCCATCTGAGAGAACCTTTGCACGTGGGTGCAGGCCGCTTTCTGCCAGCATATTCGTCAGCAGGTTTCGCCATCTCTGTCCGTATTGGCCGATTCGCAGGTCCAAATCGTAATAAGCGACTGGTGTAAGGTTGAGATAGACAGTTCGCCCGCGACCGGTGCTTTTTTTGATCAGGACCTCGGCCGTGCCGATGCGGGCGGCTGATTTGCCGCCGCTCGCCTGCGTACCCCGTTCATAAACGACAATCCCGTCATGGCGTAGTGCACCATCGTACTTAAGCCGCTCCAGCAGAGGTTTGGTGTACAGTTCGCCGTCGATCTCCGTGATATGCTTTCCGTCCAGGTAGCCCCTGGATTCGTCCCGCTTGATTCCGAACAGGTTATCCATCGCTCCGCCTTCGCGCCGTCCGACGCCGTGCTCGTTCAGCAGGCCGGTCAGGTGGTCGGCGATAACCGTCCCGCCGCGCTGAACGAAGTCCCTTATGGCGGCGGCTTCGGCATCCGAGATCGCCACAGCACGATTGAGGATCAGAACGCGGTATCCCTGGCGGACCAACTCTCCGTCGGCGATCTGTCCTGCCGTTACGACGTTGTACTGAAAGCCGCAATCTTCCAGCAGTTTGAACCACGCCACGCGATTCTTTGCCGCAGTCTGGCAGGTATTGTCCAGGCTGCTGGACCGATTGGGCCAGGTGCCCCTGTGCGTTACGACGTCCATGACCCAACTGGCCTGAATGGAAGGATGGGAGTAGTACACGGCGATCGGGTCGGCGTCAAATCGGGTGTTCGGGTCGAGGATATGTTTGGAAAGGTCGCTCTGAACCTCGCGGATCGTTTCGACGTTTTGGGTGATGAACGG
>CAYUYD010000162.1:5138-6454 GCA_964449105.1 uncultured Planctomycetaceae bacterium
ACGGAGCGATTCCGCCGTCTTTATGATGGAACCACGACCCATCGCGGTCCGGCCAGGCGATAACGCCGCGGTTGCCGTGGAGTAGGTAATACCACAGGAACCAGGCATCCTGATGGGCATCTCCGGTGCTGAACCACGTCTGAACGTATGGTCGCCGTTGAGGCCGGCACCACAGCGAGCGAAGTATCTCGCACGTTCCGCCGATGTCGTAGGATTCGATCCACTGGACGGACCGGCATATTTTCGAGTAGTCGTACCCGCCGTAGGGCGCGGGCTGCTGGCCGCCGACGATTCCGGCGGGCGTGTTCGGGTCGAGTTTGTTGGTAAAGAGCGTCAGACCGGCAAGGCATCTCGCAAATTGTGTGTCCATATAGGATCGCCAGTCCATCCAGCGTGAGAGGTTCCACCGGCTGAAGGGCGGCTGCGTGTGGGCGAGACGAACGTCCTCAAACGAGACCGGCTTGACCTGCGAGAAATCCGCCAGATTTGTTCCCCAGGTCCGGTTCATCTTGTCAATGTTCCCATAGACCTTCTGCAGCCAGATGCGATAATCGGCGACAGAGACATCCGAACCGTCAACCTCGCAGGGTGAATTAAACGTTCCGACGCTGACCTCGTCGTCGAAGGCATATGCCACCACCGGACCATGCCGGGCGACCGATACGTTCTTGCGTATGTGTTCTTCGAGGATGGCTGTTGTCTTGGGGTCGGCCAGGCTGTAAGGCCGGGGAACGACTGTCCTTTTTCTCACGATGCCTTGCAGGCCGGTGCGGTCGGTCAAATGCAGGTAGCCTTTGTCGGCTGCATGATCGACGTAGTATGGCAGCCGGTGCTTCTTCGCGAAGTTAACGATCTCCTCCTTCCCTGCGCCTCGGTCGATGTGAAAGCCTTGGATGCCGACCTGTTCGTACAAATGCAGGTCCTCGCGGACATCCGTTTTGTATTGCCAGATGAGTATCAGGAACCTGTCCCATGCGGGTTCCGGCTTGATAAAGGGGGTTTTTAATAAAGGCGACTTTGGTTCGTTGCTGTCGTTACGGGTCGTTATGGGTGATCCGCCCTGGAACGGCGGCAGTGGTTGTGAGCCGCTGCCGCTTGCATTTTGGGCTGCGGTATGAGAGACAACATTCAGACATATCGCCGCTGCGGTCAGGAGGAGTGGAACATTGCCGATGGTGCTGAATTTGTTGCGTGCGTTCATTTCAGGCCGCTCCTTAATACCAACATACCATGTTAAGGCATCGGCTTGTTCTATTGGAAGTTTTTTGGTTGGTAATTATGAAGATTATCACGATTGCCGAATAAGCCAAATGCGT
>CAYUYD010000163.1:0-6353 GCA_964449105.1 uncultured Planctomycetaceae bacterium
TGCAATACTCCTTTATTTCCGGCAGCACCGCTGGCAGCGACGGGCGATGACGAGCATGGCCGCTGCGATACTGGGAGTGGTTGCTGCATGGGTGGCCATGCCGATCATGCGGGATTTGCAGATTATCGACATGCTCGGCGCCGAAGACCCACTTCAGCGCCGGCGAGGGGTCGCCCTGGCGGTGAACGATGCGCCGCGTCGACCGGAACTCCTCGAGCGAATAGAGAGCAGGCTGGACTCCGCCGGTGATGTCCAGTTCTCCGCGATGGTCGATGTTCTGAACCGTCTGGAGAAGTTCCGCACGCCCGCCCGCAAGGGCGAACAACTCGACAGGTTCTACCTGATAAAACTCGCAGCCCGCCCCGATGCCGACAGCGACCAGTCCGTCGAAGTCAGGCAAATCCTCCTGCACAGGATCATCCTTGACGGGCGGGACAACGTTCACGTCCGCAGGGCGCTGAATCTGTCGGTCGGAGACGCATCAGCGACCATTCGCTCCGATGCCGCCCTGCTGGCGGGACGGCTGGGCGACAATAAGACGCTGTCGGTCCTGCTCGGCGACGCCGCTCCGCTGGTCCGCGCGTCGGCAGCCATCGACGCAGCCCTGGCAGGGCGAACCGCCTGCACCGGCGACATAGTCAAAATCTTCGATGCCCCACGGAGCGATGAGGAACTATCAGCCGCCGCCTACGCCCTGGCCCGCATGGAGCCGAAAAGGTTCGCCGCGCAAATCGCCCAGGCCGTCCTGTCGGCACATCAGGCCGGAAAGGGCGACCTGATGGACAAACTGCTGCACGTCCTGCCGCTGTCGGATAAAAACGCCGCCGGACCGGTCGTCATGGAACTGCTCAGGGATTCTCAGCAGCGCGGAAAGTTCCCCCCCGCCTCGGTCCTGATAGCGGCGGGGAAACTGGAACTGGCCGAAGCCGCCCCCTACGTCCGGGCGGCTGTAACCGACCTTATCGCTCGCGGGGACAACCTGACCGTCGGCGATACGGCCACGCTTGCCGCGGCTGTCAATGCCGCGGGACGACTTGAATTGCCGCCGGAACTCTTCGTCGAGGTGATGGAAAAACTCTGGCACCCGGAGACTTCACTGGCAATGATCCTCTCGGTCGAAGCACTGGCCGAAGACGCCTCGCATCTTAAAATCGAAAATCAAACCCCGGCGCGCCGGGGAAAAATCGAAAATCTTCTATCCGTACTTCGCCGTGGGGCGGAACGATCTGATACGCCGACGCCGGCGGCAGCGGCGGCGACGGCGATGTTCAGGCTCGCTGGCCAAGGGGCGGATAGATTCCTGCAAACCGCGTGCGAATCCGAAACGTACCTGGCGGGCGACTACGTAACGTGGAACCTCGCCCGCTCCGGCGATGCCGAGGCCTGGCGCATCGCGGAGGTGTTCTTCGGGCCGGGCATCTACAACGACGCTGTCCGCGCCAACGGGACGATCCTGCTGGCGCTGCTGGCGCGCGGAACGGATCGTGCGGACCGCCTGGCCGAGGCAATCGAATCCAGACTTCTCGGTCAGACCGACCAGTATGCCGCCGGTTCGTGCCACTGCGCCCTGCTGATACTGAATCGGCGAGAATATACCGACAAAGTCGTCGCGCTGACTGAGTCGGAATCGTTTGGCCGGCGCAGGGTTCTGACAGCGCTGGCGCTGGCGGGCGTACCGACCGGCTTTGACATGGTCTTCGCCGGCGGGAAATTCAATCCTGACAGGATCGATTCGCATCTGACAGGCCGGCTGATGTGCCGCGTCTTTTCAGTCGTCGCACCGGAGATGCCCGCCTTCGACCTCGACGCAGCCCCGCATATACGATATTGGCAGTGCCGAATCTGGCGGGATTTCTATCTTATTCACCGCAGGGACATTCTTGAGATGATTACACCAAAGATTGAACAGTCAGACAGATAGAACGGGATTATGGGGATTACAGGATTACAGGGATTTTAATCTTGCTGGAAGAAAAAGAAGAAAAAAGAAAGAGAGCGGGATTACAGGGATTTTTCTTTTGTTATTTTAAAAATCCAGTAATCCAGTAATCCCTATAATCCTGCTATCTTTGTTTCCGTAGTGGCTGAAGTTTATTTTGCCATTCAAAAGTCAATATGAGTTATCTTTAGGTCATGAAACTTCCCGAAATTCAGCGCAGAAAAACTCGCGGCGTAACCGTCGGCGGCATGCGCATCGGTGGCGGCTCGCCGGTGAGCATCCAGTCTATGACCACTACGCCGACATCGGACGTTGCGGCGACGCTCCGGCAGATTGAGGTCCTCGCCGCCGCCGGCTGCGACATCGTCCGCGTCGCCGCCGCTGCGCCCGCCGATACAGCCGCCCTGGGCGAAATCGTCGCCGCCTCGCCGCTGCCGATAGTGGCGGACGTGCACTTCCGGTTCCGGCGCGCCCTCGAAGCCGTTGCCGCCGGCGCGCATAAAATCCGCCTGAATCCGGGAAATATCTCCGACCGACAGGCCGTTAGGGAAGTCATCAATGCGGCCAGGGACGCCGGCATCCCGATCCGCGTCGGCGTCAACGAAGGGTCCGTCATGGACCGCACCGACTCGGATCGCCGGGCGGAACAACTCGCCAGACCAATGGATGTGTTGATGGTCGAAACCATTACGGAATACCTGGAAGTCTTCACGGAGGCCGACTTTGACGACCTGGTCCTCTCTGCCAAGAGCCACGACGCGATGACCACCATCGCGGTCAATCGCGCCCTGTCCGAGCGGTTTGACTATCCGCTGCATTTGGGGCTGACACACGCCGGAACCGCCGCCACCGGACTGGTGCGGTCGATAGCCGCTATCGGGACGCTTCTGGCCGAGGGAATCGGCGACACCATTCGCATCAGTCTGGCCGGCGACCCGATTGCCGAGGTCAAAGCCGCGAAAGAACTTCTGGCGTCGCTTCGCCTTCGCCGGCGCGAAGGGGCGGAGATAATCGCCTGCCCGACCTGTGGCCGGACTCAAAGCGACGTCGCCGCACTGGCCGATCAGGTCGGCGCCGCGCTGGCCGATGTAAAGACCCACGTAACCGTCGCGGTGATGGGATGCGTAGTCAACGGCCCCGGCGAGGCAGAGGGCGCAGACGCCGCCGTCTGCTGCGGGAAAGGCAAAGCCGCTATCTATCGCAAAGGGAAATACGTCCGAACCGTTACCGAAGACGAAATCGTCGATGCGCTCGTAGCGGAAGTCAGGGCGCTGCTGGAAGAAAAACGGTAGGCTGGGCCAAGCGAAGCGAAGGCCCACCTTAATCTCTTCAAAAAGGTGGGCCTTCGGCCCAGCCTACTTCATTTCCGCGAACATCACCACATTTGGCAGGTCGTTGGTCGAGGTGCAGTTGCTTCGGTCGATGACGGCTACGTATTTTCGGACAGCGCCGGTGGTTGTCGCGCTGTCGCCGATCTGGACTCGAATGTAAGCGATATAAACATCGGAGCGGACCGTAAGTTGATTGCTCAGCCAGGAATAGTAGATGTCATATTTGCTCAGGTCGCCGGTAATTTCGTCAAGCCCGTCGTCGGCGGTCCCCTCCAGGGTGTAGTTGTAGGGGCTTTCGTCGATGGCGGAGTAGTTGTTCTGCGGCAGCCTATATCCGGCGGCGATGTCGGCCTTGGAACCGCGAAGGTAAATGGGAATGGCAATCTCGCCCGGGCTGGCGAAGCCCGCATCCCCTCGCAGGTCGGTCAGAACCGGAACCATAGCGTTAGCCCTCGCAGTCGCTCCGCCGGAGTAGTTTGTTCCACCGGTGGAGGTGTTATTCAGCAGGTCGCGGTAGGCGACAATGTCTGTGGCAATCAGGTCCCGCTGTGCCATTGCACTGATACCCGGCAGGTATCGAATCACCTGCCAGGGCGCGGTATTGATGTTAATCCTGCCATAGACGGTATCGGTCCTTCCGGTGTTGAGCGGGTCCGGGACAAGCACATCCATGTAGTCGCCGAGCATACAGACAGGCGGAATGTCCGGGGTGTACGCGCTGGCCCACCCGCCTATCTTTAGAGCGCCAAACGTGTACAGCCGGCCGTTGGATTTGTCGTTCGGCGCCATCGACGCCAGGGCATTATCCAGCGGCGTCCCATCGCTTTGGGGGCCGACGTAGAATATGCGCGAAACCTCGCCGAGGTTAATCAGATTACCGTTTCGAACGAAAACAGGCGTGGGCGCGACGGCGGCGCCGAGATCGACGTCGCTGTTGCTCCGGCCAAGATTGGTGCTGGCGTCGTCGGGCGGGCATCCGGGGTCGCCGATTTTGTAGGTATAATCTTGAGGCGAGGTATAAACGGCGACGGAGTACTTTGCCCTAGCGACGGTATCGTCGCGTCGGATTCTTGCGTGAACGGCGGGACCGGCGGCAATCGGAACTGTCAGCCCGAACTCACTTGGGGGGTTCCCTCCCACGCTCCCTACGGGCGCATAACTACCTGCCACTGAGGTCTGACGAAGGAGCGTGCACGTCTCCCGAAGGTCAAGGTTGGTGTCCTGACTCTTGGATAAAGCCCTGATTTCGGTAGTGGCACAGCTGACAATCACGACTCGCCCACCGGCTGGTATATTGGGCGGATTCTGAAGGTCGTTGGTGTTTGCGCCAACCTTCAATTTATAACCGGTCAGGCTGATGGTGGTCTTGTACGGATTAAACAACTCGATTGCAGACCACTGCTTGACATTGTTGATGCCGGCATCCCATTCCATTCGCAGCCAAGCCTCGGTAATGAATGGCTGGCGCTCGATGCCGAAGACTGTCCCGCCGCCAAGCCCGACCGCCGTTTTCTCGGCGAGTGTAGGCTCTCGCGGCGTGTCGTCGCCGTCTCGGTAGTCAATTACGTTGACTGCCAGTTGTGCGGCGACGGTCCGCCGGCCGGCGTTCCCTGATGGGAAGCCCGGAACGTCCTGCGGAATAGCGTTGTAGAAGGCCTTGAACAAATCGACGAAAGCGGTAGCACCGGTGATGTTCATATCGACCCTGTGAGTGAGTTTCAGGTCGTTGGGGATTCCGACCGTCTGTCGTACATAATTGCGCGATGCCGAGAAAACGGTCAGATACGGCTTGGCGGCGCCGAATTGCCCGCCGAGGGCCTCGAACATCCTGCCCGATGCAGTGTTCGGAACAGCCCCGCCCCACAGTAGCGCCGTCATGTCGGAAGCGTCGAAAGGTAGATAGGCCGCAGCCGGATTGAGAGGCCTCCGGACGTAATTAGCGTTATACGTTGCAATGTTGTCTGAAGTTGAACCATTGCGTGCTTCGTGGACGTCGTCGCGGATTGTGCTGCTGGCAAGCAGCGCCTCCAGCGAGATATTGGTTATCGGCATAACGGTCCCAGCCGCAGCGGCGGCCGGCGGGCCATACGCCGAATTGACGTTCATCAGAGATGAGGCGTCTATAAGGCGATAGGCGACGTAGTACTTTTGCCCGGACCGGTTGGAGACGCCCGAATCGAACAATTTAGCATCGCCGGCGTTGAGGCCATCGTTAAAGTATCCGTCGGTATCGACAAGCAAAGGGTCGGCGGCCGACACGTCGGCAAAAACGCCGACGTCGTTGTGATTACTGATGTGTCTCCATGTTGAAACCCCGTTGACCATGACGGGGCCAAAACTCGCCAGGGGTTTATCGTAATCCTCGTGCGGGAAATCGATCTGCTCTTGGTATTTGGTGGCTTTGCCATAGATAACAGCGCCGGTGGCGACGTCGAAATACAGGTCCTCGACAAGTTTGGCGCGAATCTGCTGAAGAACTCCTCCGGCGACCTGCTTCATCGGCGCCGCGGTGGCGATGGAAGCGGCCTCGCGGCGGTCCATGTGGGCGACGATGATAAACGTCGTGCCAACCATCGCCAGCAGCACCAACAGCCCCACCACCATCACGATAACAGAACCTTTTCGGTTATTATCTGTCATTTTGCACCTTCTTTTCCATCCAACAACAATAAACCACAAAGGACCTGCCTGCCGGCAGGCAGGCACAAAGGGCACAAAGAGGATAATAAAGAAAAGTCTTTTTATTTTTTCTGTTCTTTGTGCTCTTTGTGGTTCAGCTTTTTCTGTTACCTCGGCAGGTCAACGATTATCTCATATGTTTGGGCGGTCCCGCCCTCGCCAAGCGTAAAGGTAATCCGCAATGCCGCAGGCCAGTTGTCTTTCTTTCTGTATGTCCACAGGGCGCAATATCTGGGGGCAAGGGCAGTGCCGGCGTTATATTCAATCGCACCAGCGGCAGGAGTCTTACCGGTCCAGCTGCCGTCTTTAAAATTCCCAGTTCCGCCGCCGTTGTCGCCGTACCAGATCAGTCCGGTGGCGTTTGTTGTCCCATCGGTCCAATCGATTTTCAGGTTCGGGCACGG
>CAYUYD010000164.1:0-6302 GCA_964449105.1 uncultured Planctomycetaceae bacterium
GAACATACTTCCGGAATCCTTCAGCAGGCGGTGGACTTCTCGCATCCAGCGCAAGGTGAACTCGCCGTAGTCGTCGGCATGTATTTCATTGTAACCCGTCATCACGTGGGACTGCGTACGATTGTAGTTTGTCCTGTGCGCCTTGAAGTCAATGGCAAACGGCGGGTCAGTGATGACCAGGTCGATTGATCCAGCCGGGAGGTTTTGCATGCCCTCGACGCAATCCATGTTGTAAATCTGATTGAACTCGATACCCGGCATTGAAGAAATCCCTTTCGGCTGGTACGTAATATATAGTGATACGATACCTTCTCCTCGGCCCAAACTCCAGAGGTTAAGCGGATATTCCGATTTGTTCTCACGGTGCGTCCGCATCCGCGCGCGCCCGTACGGGCGCGCAAACATCGACGAAAAACGGGTGTAAAAATCGGAAACCGTCACGGTGGTTTTTGTTTTTCTTTTCGATGCGTTTGGCCAGGTCTTCGAATTCGTCGTTCTCGGCTTGGGATTCTTCCAACAGCCGGCGCTGGTTGAACTATTGAACTATTAAGTATTCCTTAATAGTTGCCTCCTTACGGTAATTCTCACCGTCGTCGGCAGTTATTGCATAATTTGCAACAACTGAATCCGGGGCAAGTTTGCCTTCTCCGAAAATATTGCGTATGTGCCGGGATATCACGGACTTATCACGCTGGAACAGTTCCGCCATTGCCGCTTGTGTCAGCCAGACGGTCTCATTTTCCAGGCGGACGGACATTCGGCTTTGGCCGTCTTCGGTCTGATAGAAAATAATCTCCGAAGCGGGAACCTTTTCCGGCAGATTCTCTGTCATGCCTTTGTTCTTAACCGTTTTTATCGCATGTTGCAACAGATTCGGCATTGGGTACAATCCTTCCTTATGCGGCCCCGGAAGCCCGAGCAGGCGGCTGGTCGCCGTCCCGTGGGAGGTTTAGTCATAGTCGTCGGAAAGTCAGGAAAATCCGCCCCGCCCGCCGGCGGAGCAGGCAGGCGCGATGAAGACGCAGCCCTCATGCTGAAATTTCAGGCAGGCCCCCAGGGGGCAGGCAGGGAAGAAGCGTTTCGGCAGATCGTCAGCCGAAATCAGGAAAAGGTCTATTCGGTAGTCTTCCGCATCATCGGCGATCACGCCCAGGCAGAGGACCTGACGCAGGAGGTGTTTTTGCGGGTTTTTCGGACGGCTGGGCGCTACAAGCCGATGGCGAAGTTCACCACCTGGCTGTATCGGATATCAACGAACGTGGCCCTGAACGCCATTCGCGTCCGTAAGAAGGTCAAGGTCTTATCGCTGGAACTGTCGGACGGCGAGGACGGTTCGATTCGCCGGCGGGACATACCCGACACCCACGCGACCGCCCCGTCGGCGCGCCTCGGCGTCGAAGAACTCAAGGTGAAAATCGCCGGCGCCATTGACGCCCTGCCGGAAAACCAAAAAGCGTCTTTCGTCCTGAACAAATACGAACACCTGAATTATGAGGAAATCGCCGAAATACTGGAATGTTCGACGATGGCGGTCAAAAGCCTGCTGTCGCGGGCAAGATGCAATCTGCGCGACGCTCTGCGGGGTTATATGGGTGATTTATAATATGACAAGGTCCGGACGTTACTGGAGAAAAATAGCGGGATTGTGGAGATTTCAGGATTAGATGATAAAAAACATACAAAAAAATCCCTGTAATCCTGTAATCTTTATAATCCCGCTCATCTTTTTTTTACAAAATTTACCGAACCCCTGACGAAAGAGCGTTGTTTAAGTGGGTGGCACGCAAGTGGTATAATTTATAGGTAATAACGGTGGACAGACAATCTGACATTGAAGATTTGAGCGCGTGGATGGACGGCGAGTTGTCCGGACCGCAGGCCCGTCGCGTCGCCGGGCTGGTGGAAACGGACCCGGCTTGGCGGGCCGATTTCGAGCAGTTCCGCGCGGTGGACCGCCTGGCGGGGCTTCTCGAACCGGTCAGGCCCGAGCGGGATTTGACCGACCGTATCGTCCGTTCAGCCCACAGGCGAAAGCGACTGGTTCGCGCGGTGCAAATCGTCGGACCTCTGGCGGCGGCTGCTTGTATTATACTGGCGCTTCGGTTCGGCGGGCAGGAAACAAAGGACCCGTCCCCAACCGTCGGAATGGAGGCAAGGATCGCCACGATTCTGAAGGACGTCCCGGCAGAAGACCGATTTATAGTGCAAAACCTGCCTCTGTTCCGCCACTATGATGAAGTGGACCAATACCGCCAGGTCCGCGACCTTGCCGACGCAGAGACGCTGTCGGCCCTGGTCAAACTGGAAAAATGAGGAGATGTAACGCAAAGATGTCGAGATATGCACACATAATCGTCGTCGCTTTGGCGATGCTGTCGATTCCGGCGAACGCGCAGGCCGGCAAGGACGGACCGACACGCGACCCCAGCCAGGTTCCCGGCAGCAAGGTCCGGCAACTGATGCTCAAACAGGCGCTGGATAAGCAACTTTCCGGGACACTGGTAGCCGAACTGAACCAGAATAAGGAACTCTGGCATTCAATGCCGCCGGAGAAACTCCGAGGCCTCCGCGAGCGATACTACGCCTTTCTGAGGCAGGACGGGCGTGAACAACTTGAACTCATGGAGGCGGCTGAAAAATTTCACCGGCTCACCGAGCAGCAGAGGCAAGCCTACCTGGAGCGAGCATCGTGGTTGAAGAAGGTCGTCGCAAACCTCACGCCGGAGCAGCGTCAGGCACTGCAGAAACTTACACCCGCCGAGCGAGCCAAACGACTTCTGGAACTGAAGGCAAAACTGTCCGATTCCCAGCCTGCGTCCCAACCGGCAGCCACGCAACCGACCGACACAACGTCCAGACACGAATAGGGATGTTATAGACTTACTGCGGCTTCATTTCCCCGATGATGCAGATGGAGTTTTTCCCTGAGGTCTTGGCCTGGCGAAGCGCGGCGTCGGCGTGCCGGAGAAGTTCCCGGCAGGTCTTTCCGTTCCACGGGAACGACGCCAGCCCGCCGGAGATGGTCAGGACGCCCCTGGCCTCGGGACCAAGGGACTGGAACTCGTGTTGCGAGAGTTTTTTGATGAACCTTTCCGCCAGCACATAGGCGGTTTCGGGGTGCTTGCTGTCGGGGCGGCGAGGAGGTTCGGCGTCCCAGAACAGTACGGCGAACTCATCTCCGCCGATCCGCGCAACGACATCATGCCGGCGTGTGGTCTGCTTCATCAGCAAGACAGTCTCACGAAGTATCTCATCGCCCGCGGCGTGCCCGTAGGCGTCGTTGTAACGCTTGAAATCGTCTATGTCGTACAACAGCAGCGTTACGTGGAACCGTTCAGCCCCCGCTCTTTCGAGCATCTGATCGGTGAAGTGATAGAAATATCGCCGGTTGTAAGCGCCGGTGAGATGGTCGGTAATCGCCAGACGATGGAGCGCGTCGGTCCGGCGCGCCTGGGCCGACAGAGGCCCGGCCAGAACCTGAAGCGCCGCCAACTTCGCGCGCCCAGCCGAGGAAATCGCACCAGACCCACCTGCAAGCAGAACCTTCGGCGGGTCGGCATCCAGTAGCAGCAAAGGCTTATTATCGCCGGTATCGGCGCCATTGGCCCAGCGGACCGCCAGGCCGGTCCACGCGCCGACGCAGCGGGCTATCCGGTCGGCAAGGGCGTCGATGCTCCCGGCGGACTCCACCAGTTCGGCGACTTCCTCCGGCGTAAGACCAGGCCCGTCGGCCTCGGCGGCCTCGCGGGGGGCAGAAAGGACGCTCTCCAACTCGTCGGCCGTCGGCGGATAGATGAAATAATCGTCCAGGTCGCCCATCCCGGACATTTGCAGGTCGGCCTCGCCGGCAGGACCCGTCAGCGCAATCAGCCTGGCCGAGCCTTGCAGCCTGCGAACCGCGCGAACCAGACCGGCGAAGTCGGGACAATCCTGCGAGACAATCACGGCCTCGTATTGCCGGCGGGACAGTTCGCCCAGCGCATCATGGGGCTTGGCACAGTGGGGCAGTTGAACCTTGTCCGACAGGGCCGCCAATTCGCCGGCTACCTCGTCGGACGCCAGCAGCAGGATTTGACTATTATTTCCGCTCATCAGCCACTCAAAAGCGCGTCAAGCCGCCGCGACTCGAACCGCCTGGGAGCAGCCCGATTACGCGAACCGTTCGGGATAGATCAATCTTACCCGCCAAACGTGTCAACCTCCACCTCCATACTATTATACAGACAAATGCCGTTTTCGTCAATTGCCCGGGGGTACAAAAAAGGGCGGGTTGTTGAAAAAGTCAGTTTAGTCCCGGAGGGACACTTGATAATAGCCCAGCAGTTTACTGCTGGGACAAAGGCGACGAGATCGGACGAGTTCCGGAGGGACGATTGAGACCCCTTAACCCCTTTTCGGGAAGAGGGCACCGAGTTGGTCACTCAGACCGGCCAGAAGAACGCTTGCAGAATCATGAAAGCAAGAGATAATCAGGAATAGCGACCCGCAACGGTCGCGGGCCACGGGCTATATGGGAAATCCCGGGGCAGAGGTGAGAGCGATGACGCGCCGCACCAAAATGATCCTTTTGTCAGTGTTGAGCTTCGTTTTGCTGAGTGGCCTGGCGGCTTTCGTTTATCTGGAGTTCTTTTGGAAGCTTGACCTTTTTCCGCCTGAGCATCCGATCAAGGCGGTAAAGACTGAGGGTTGGCCGAAGATCAACGTGGGAATGACCAAACAACAAGTCGCGGCACTCCTTGGTGAAGCCGAAGAGCAAGGGTCTCTTGGCATCTCGCGGGGCGGCAAGAAGGAAGAGCCGAGCGAGTGGTGGGCCTACAATTGGTCGGGGAGCCTTGGGCCTTCTTCCAGAGCGTATGTCGTCTATTTCGATTCGCAGGGTAGGGTCTATTCTTTCAGCTCACCCAAATTGGAAAGCCATGCAGAACTGAGAAGTAGGTAGGTCGGGCAAGTATGCCCGACCTACCTGCTATTTTCCTGCTACTACAGCCTGGGTCTCTCGTGCGATCATAAGTTCCTCATCCGTGGGGATGACCCATACGGGCAGGGGCGAATCGTCGGCTGTTATCGGGCCGGTCTTTCCGCCGACGATTGTATTGTTCCGCTTCTCATCGGCTACCACCCCAAGCCGCGCCAGGCCTTGGCATATCCGCCGGCGGATCGGAAGGGAGTTCTCACCGATCCCGCCGGTAAGGACCACGGCATCACAGCCCGGCAGGACGGTGAAATACGCCCCGATGTACTTGGCGATGCGATAGACGAACAGTTCCACAGCCAGCGCGGCGTCGGCGTTTCCGCCCTCGGCGGCGGCTAGGCAGTCGCGCATGTCGTTACTCACGCCCGATACGCCCAACAGGCCCGATTCTTTATTCAGGATACGGTCCAACTCTTCCAGCGGCAGCCCCGCCCGCCTGGCCATGTAAAAGATCACCGCAGGGTCGATATCCCCGCATCGCGTCCCCATCACCAGCCCTTCCAGCGGCGTCAGCCCCATGGAGTGGTCGATTGCCTTTCCGCCCGCCACAGCCGTCATGGAGCAGCCGTTGCCGAGGTGAACGGTGATGAGATTGATCTTATCGTCGCCGGCTCCGAGCAGTTCAGCTGCCCGAAGCGTTACGTATCGGTGGCTGGTGCCGTGGAAGCCGTAGCGCCGAACGTGATACCGGCTGTACCAATCCTTCGGCACGGCGTATCGGAAGGCGCAGGCCGGCAGGTCGGCGAGGAAGGCGGTATCGAAAACCGCGACGTGAGGCGTCTTCGGCAGGTCGGACATAGCAGCGGTAATTCCGGCGAGGTTGGGCGGGTTGTGCAGCGGCGCCAATTCGGCATTCTCCCGCACTATCGCGATAATCGCCTCGTCGATCAGGGTGCCGTGGTGTATCTGTTCGCCGCCGTGTACGACGCGATGCCCAACACAATCTATCTCGTCCAGGCCCGCCAGGACGCCGATACGCCGGTCCGTCAGCGCTTTGAGGATTAACATCAGCCCGGCAGAGTGGTCCGGCGCTTCGACGGGGCTGTCGTGCTTCTGCCCGTCGGTGGAGTGATGGAGTACCGCATCGGACGTCCCGATCCGCTCCAGGAGGCCTTTGGCCAGGACCGACTCATCGGCCATTTCAAACAGTTGATACTTGATTGAACTGCTGCCACAATTGACGACGAATACTTTCATAGCGGGTATCCAAAAACAAGGGAATCCGGCGGTCAGAAACGCCGATCCGATTGACCTTTGGGTACTACAAGCCGGCCTGGATGTCGCTTTGGCGGGCGGGGTTGGGTTTATGGCGCCTATTTTCGCGATTTTT
>CAYUYD010000165.1:0-1779 GCA_964449105.1 uncultured Planctomycetaceae bacterium
CATTGGTTCAGAACACCCCCGGTGTCCTGGCGCACGTAGCCGGCATGTTCTCCGCACGCGGGTTCAATATCGACTCGCTCGTCGTCGGACGGACCGAAGAACCGGAACTCAGCCGAATGACCATCGTCGTCGTCGGCGACGACCACGTGCTCGAACAGGTCCGCAAGCAGCTGGAAAAGATCGTTACGATCGTCCGCGTCCGCGATTTCAAGGACATTGATTACGTCGAGCGCGACCTGATGCTGGTCCGCGTTTCGGCGGCTCCGGAAAAACGGGCGGAGGTCGTGGAACTGGCGAACCTTTTCCGCGGGCGGATCGTGGACGTCGCACGCCAGTCCCTGACAGTGGAACTTTCAGGACCGGAGGCGAAACTCGAAGCGTTCATCGACATGGTGCGCCCCTACGGCATCCGGGAACTGGCCCGCACCGGAATCATCGCTGTCCAGCGCGGCAGCCAGTCGCACCTCAAGCGAGAGTCCGAAACCGAGGATGAGTGACAATCGAGCGTTGACCAGCGCTGCCGGGCGGGCCTTTTGTGGCAGGCACCCCGGCGGCGGTCTGGATGAGCGAGTTCCATGAGCGACGAGAGAATCAAGGTATTGCTGGACACCGACATCGGCACGGACATCGACGACTCGCTGGCGCTGTCATACCTGCTGTGCCAGAAGCGATGCGAGCTGCTGGGCGTGACCACCGTCACCGGCCAGCCGGAGCTGCGCGCGGAGTTGGCCTCTGCCATCTGTCGCAACGTCGGCAGAGACGACGTGCCCATCCACGCCGGCTGCCCCGAGGCCATGCTCGTGAACATGCGCCAGAAGGACGCCGAGCAGGCACGCGCACTGGGCGACTGGCCGCGCCGACGAAACTTCGCCCCCGGCGCCGCCGTCGAGTTCATGCACCGGGTGATACGCGCCAACCCCGGCAAGGTGACGCTGCTGACTATCGGCCCGCTCACCAACGCCGCCGTGCTCTTCGCGATCGATCCGGAAATCCCCTCGCTGCTCAAGCAGATGGTCCTGATGGCCGGGCGGTTCTTCGACGGCATGGGCGGCGAGTGGAACGCGATCTGCGACCCGCACGCCACAGCCGTCGTGTACAAAACCGATCGCCCGACCCCGCCGCGGCACGTGAGCTTCGGCCTGGACGTCACCACCCGCTGCACCATGCCCGCGAACCGCTGCCGCGAAAGATTCACCGCCGAGGTCCTCCGCCCGGTACGCGACTTTGCCGAGGTGTGGTTCCGCCGCTCCGACCGCATCACCTTCCACGACCCGCTCGCGGCGGCGTGCATATTCGAACCGGAGCTGTGCAAGTACCGCGAGGGCGTCGTCTCCGTCTCGCTCAGCGAGCCGACGATGGGATGGACCATCTTCAACTCCCCGCGCGACGATGACAAAAAACCCCACGCCGTCGCCTGCGAGGTGGACTCGCAAAAATTCTTCGAGCATTTTTTCGACGTGGTGAAGTGACAACGATATGCCCCCTCGAAGCCCCTTCGCCTGCGGCACACGAAAAAAGCCGACCAAGGGATTCGAACCCTCAACCCCGGCTTTACGAAAGCCGTGCTCTACCGTTGAGCTAGGTCGGCGCTTAGAGACACCAATTACCATTATCGGCGGATATTTGCAAAAGCCAAAAAAATTCGCAGGTCCCGCTAGGGACGCCCAGGGCGGATACAGGGGATGCACGGGATAAAAGAAATACTCAAAACTTCTATCCCGTGCATCCCCTGTATCCCTGCTATTTTTTGTCGCAGCAGTTGTTATTCTTCCATCGCCT
>CAYUYD010000165.1:1879-6276 GCA_964449105.1 uncultured Planctomycetaceae bacterium
ATCCCCTGTATCCCTGCTATTTTTTGTCGCAGCAGTTGTTATTCTTCCATCGCCTTGAGGAACTGCCATTGTCGGAGGGCTTCGGACTCCCATGCCGCGGAAAGACGCATCAGGAAGGTCTCATCGCCAGGTACGTAAAGCGATCTCTGAACGGCTTCATCCAGAGGGCAGCCTGTCTTAATGTGGCTGAGCATTTCGCCGAACTGACCGGGCGTCATGCGTTTGTGCAGGTAGGATGTCAGGCTGAACGACTCGGCGTAAAAGACGGCGGCATTATCGGCGTCGCAGCGGTCCGTCCTCAGGAGTTTTTGAAGCGGGATTTTTTTATCCCCTGCCATGACCGCTCCCGCCAGCAGGACCCGCAGGTTATCCACACGAGCCTCCGCCATCATTGCCAGACCCTCGTTCAGCGCCAGCGGACACGGTGCGTCGCCGAAGAACTCCGCCTGCACCAGGTGGCACATCTCGTGCGGAAGGATACGGTCAAGCATGGCTGTATCGAGCAGCCCGTCCTTGCCCAGCTGCGTCAGGTCGATTCGTCGGACGATTTGCCCGTTATCGTCATGCCGGAGGCTGAAAGACCCGCCGGACCATTCCGGCGCGGAAACGGCATGCCTGCGATATTCAGCCACATCAGGCCAGACGAAGACGCTGACGCTGTGGGGATAATCCTGCCCGGAGAGGATAATCCGGCAGATGCGCCCCAAGGCGATCTCCGCCTGCTCGACGACCAGTTTCGCCAAGTCTGAGTTATGTGCTCGGACCACGAAATGTTCGCTGGATTCGGTGAACATGCGATTATCGACGGTGGATAACTTTGCTCGCCGCCGGGCCGACAGTTGTTCCGAAACCACTACGGGCTTGGCCGATTTGGCGGCCGCCAGTCGGCAGCAATCAATCTGTTCCATTATATATGCCCGCTCGGCAGGGTTTTGGCAAAGCGCCAGGAACTGCCTGTAGGCCTCTTCCGCCTGAGCGTATCTGTCGAGTCGATGCCTGGCCGACGCCACTATCAACAACGCCCGCCAAGCGCCTTCTTCCTCGCCGGCGACAACCTCGGCGGCGATTCTTTCAGCCCGTTCGGGCTGACCGGCTGACAAGGCAGCCAAGGCCCGTTGAACACCATCACCCGGCAACGGTTCCGAACCGGTAACGGCCAATGAAAAGCACATGGCCGAAACCAATACCGAAAACAGCACCGGCAACAGTATGGCAGGTCTATTTCCCATTTAGTTCCTGCTTGAGCACTTCGGAAAGGGTCTCGACCCGCTGGAGGCGCAGCGTCGCGTCGGTAATCTCCAGGATGAGTTCCCGCTCGAACGGACCGGCCAGTTCCAGGATGTACTTCAGATCGGCCCGGACCCGCTTGAGCGACCGTAACATTCCGACAATCAGGTCTGCATACGCCGCGGGCGTCATGTCGCGCTCGCCAAGCGCCGCCTTGAGCGTGTCGAACTTACCGGCCTGGACGTTCATGCCCCTCGTTATCATCGCGATTCGCCGACGGGCAATCTCGACCCGCCACGACCGCGCGATGTTGGGCACAATGGCGTCGGCCCGGTCAAAGCATCTACCGGCCAGGGCGTACTTTGTCCCTGCGGCTTCCGGTTCGATTAGTTCGCTCTTTTTGCCTTCGGCCATCAGTTCCATGCCTTTTTTTATGGCGGCCTTGGCGCGGTCGCGCAGGGCGGCTGCGAGTACTTCAGGTCTGGTCAGCGAGACCGGACCTGGTTCGATAATCGCAACCGGCGATCCCAGCAGCATGGCTGTGGGCGGATAAGCCTCCGCCAGCACATACATCCCTTTGGGATGGGCATCGAGAATATCCACCACAGCGGCGTAACGGACCGAATCCGGCACGGAAGATTCTTTGACCAATTGCTCAAAACACCGCCTCGCGCGGTCAAATTGCTTTGCGCGCAGCAGGCAGTGCGCCTCGATGTCCATGACCTGCAATTTCTGCTTCGGGTCCCGGACGACCTCTTTGATCTCCGGAAGGAGTTGTTCCAGAAGCACCCCATACTTCCCTGCCTCCAGTTTGCCCTGTGCTAACTGGATAGCAACCGACAGTTCCATCCACTTCCCATCGGCATTGACATGACCTAATAATCTGTGAGCGCCGCTGTGGCTGGAGTCCAGGTCCAGGATTTCCTTGAGGATTTTCTCCGCTCGGCGGTTCAGACCATTGTCTCTAGCCCATACCGCCAGGTTGAACAGGACGTCCGGATCGGTTCTGTCGATGTCGTCCAGCCGTGCTTCGAGCAGGTCGGCGGAAGTAGGCCCCCGTTCGATACTCTCAATTTCCGATGGTGAGACGCCGATCGTCCCGTAGTCCATCTCGATGAGAACCTTTCCGTCGGATTCAGTAGCGGTTCCTTCGAAGACACGACCGTCTTTCAGGACGATCAGGTCGCCGCCGGCTGAAGCCGACATCGCCGCCACGACGAGCAGTACCGCCGCTAATCGTTTCATGGCGCACTCCATAAAAAACTCTTCCGCCATCTCGAAGGAACCAGCGACCAGTGTACCACAAATCACCGGAGAGTGAAGGTTTTTTCGTCAAATATAAAGTTCGTCCGCAAAGAACTTATCGAAACTTACTCAAGAACGACTTCGTCCCCGTATTCCGGTACTGATACGTCCCATCCTGTCTTTTCACTGACGTAGTCGCGGAAATGATTGGCGCTGTCTGCCTCGCCGTGAACGACGAAAACCTTCTTCGGCGCTCTCCGCAAACCCGACAGCCAGTGAAAAAGTTCATTTTTGTCGGCATGGGCTGAAAAACCGTCGATGCTGGTAATCTTCGCCTTTACCGGATATTCCTGCCCCTGAATTCTAACTTTTTTGACGCCTTCGGCAATACGTCTCCCAAGCGTCCCGACGGCCTGGTAGCCCACGAACAGTATTGTGCTTTCGGGCCGGGTGATATTGTTGACCAGGTGGTGCTTTATCCTCCCGCCTGTGCACATGCCGGACCCGGCTATGATGATCACCGTACCCTTAATGTGATTGATGGCCTTGGATTCGCCGGCCGAGCGAGTCATCTTCAGGCCTGGTAAGGTGAACAGCGATAAATGTTTTTTAATGCGTTCAGCCATATCGTCGTCGAACAGTTCCGGATGGTCTTCGAAGACCTCCGTAACACGGATTGCCATCGGGCTGTCGAGGAAGACCATCAGGTGCGGGATGCGGTCGGCCAGCAGCAGTTCGTTGAGGTGATAGAGCAGGTCCTGGGACCGTTCCAGTGCGAAGGACGGGATGACGATATTCCCGCCGGCCTGTTTCGTGGCGTTGATGACGTCCGCGAGGCGGTCCTCAACGTCCCGGACCTTCTCGTGAACGCGGTCGCCATAGGTCGATTCGACCAGGACATAATCCGCCTGTTGGAACTCGGACGGGTCCTCGATAATCGGCATGTCCCGCCGACCGAGGTCGCCGGAGAACAATATCGACCGTTCCTCGCCGTTTTGACTTATCTTCAGGCGTATTATCGACGAACCGAGGATATGCCCGGCGTTGCGGAAGACGGCTTCGGCCGCCTTGTTTATACGCACCGGCTGGTCGTATTTGATCGGCGAAAAGTGCGGAAGGCATTTCTCGGCATCGGCAGTGGTGTAAAGCGGGATTTCCGGATAAGGCCCCTTCCGCCCTTCACGTTCGTGCCTGCGCCGCTTGAACTCGGCGTCTTCTTCCTGAATATGGGCAGAATCCAGCAGGATGATCCGTGCGATTTCCGCGGTCGCGGCAGTGCAGTATATCTTCCCGCCAAAACCCTCGCGGACGAGTTTCGGCAGCAGGCCGCAGTGGTCCAGATGCGCGTGCGTCAGAAGAACGGCGTCTATCGTCTTGGGGGGGATGGGAAACGGGTCCCAGTTCCGCCCGCGCAAATCTCTTTCCTGGTACAGCCCGCAATCCACCAGCACCCGCAGGCCGTCGGCCTCGACAAGAAACCGCGAACCGGTTACGTTCTGCGCCGCGCCGAGAAAACTCAATTTAATCTTCATACCTGCCCTCTCTGAAAGTAGAGTCTCAACTGTTCGGATTCTATCGGCCCGCCACGCCGGCGTCAAACAAGTCGCCCGCGTCGTCACGACGTGATGCCCCATTTATCCCGTTGACCACGATGGCTCGTCGAGAGATAATGCCGTTATGGCGCACATCGACCAGAGAAAAGAAAGGGGCTTGATAATGAGGAATTATCTGACCATCAGTTTATTAGCATTAGGACTATCAGGACTGGGTGTTCTTGTCGCTGCCGAAAAAGAACCTGCGTCCAAACCCGCCGCAATGTCGCCGGAGGAGTTATTCGCCAAGGCATCCCCCGCCGTCGTTCGCGTCGTGGTTCGGGACAAGGATTTCAAGGTAATCGGGATGGGTTCCGGCTTCTTCATATCGGA
>CAYUYD010000166.1:0-6268 GCA_964449105.1 uncultured Planctomycetaceae bacterium
TTGCTTATGGTCGCCACAGCCGGAAAAAAACGCTTGAAATCAAACACAGCCGCTGCATCCCTGCTAATCTTCTGGTCAAAGGTGGTGAAAGATATTATGTTATCGCCTTTGATGCCGGGGCTGGCCCGGCACGGAAATGGAAGGTAACAGAAGTGAGTATTGTGGTGATGAAATTCGGCGGGACTTCCGTGGCGGACGCCGATAAGATCCGCGCCGCAGCCCGCCGCGTCGTTCGGACACGGTCTCAAGGCCGGCAGGTTGTCGTGGTCGTCTCGGCTATGGGCGACACAACCGACCGACTGATTAATCTGGCCGGGCAGGTGACGCAGAATCCGTCCAAACGCGAAATGGACCAACTTCTCGCCACCGGCGAGCAGATAGCCATTTCGCTGATGGCGATGGCGCTGGAGAGCATGAAAACCCCGGCTATTAGTTTCACAGCCAGTCAGATAAAAATCGTTACCGACGAGGTGCACGCCCAGGCAAGGATCAGGCACATTAATGCCCGGCGGATACACAACGAACTGGATGCCGGAAGGGTCGTCATCGTAGCCGGGTTTCAGGGCGTAACGGAGACCGGCGAGGTAACAACGCTTGGTCGGGGCGGGTCGAACCTTACGCTGGTGGCCCTGGCTGCGGCGCTGGAAGCGAAGGTCTGCGAAAACTATACCGACGTGGACGGCGTCTATACCGCCGACCCGAACATCGTGCCTAACGCTCGAAAGATTGCACGAATCAGTTACGATGAGATGATGGAAATGTCCTCGCTGGGCGCGTCGGTTCTGCATAACCGGGCAGTGGGATTCGCAAAAAAATATGGCGTCCCGATACACGTCAGGAGCAGTCTGAACAATAAAAAAGGAACGATGATCGTGAAAGAAACAGAAGAGATGGAGCGAATCGTAGTCAGCGGCGCGGCTCTGAAGAAGAACCTGGCGAGCGTTTCTCTGATAAACGTTCCCGACAGGCCCGGGGTTGCAGCCGGGATATTTCATGCCATCGCCGCTGCCAATATCGTTGTCGATGACATCATACAGACCGAGACGGCGGCGAAACACGCGACAATCTCCTTCACCGTCGATCTGCACGCCCTGCCGGAGGTCCGCCGGCTGTGCCGTAGATTGTGTCGGCAGATGAAGGGCGCGACCATCGGATGCGAGAAGAGCCTCGCCAAGGTCTCGGTTGTCGGGCTGGGAATGAGGGTCCACACGGGCGTGGCCGAACGGATGTTCGCCGCACTGGCCGAAGGCAGCATCAACATCCGAAACATAACGACCAGCGAGATAAAAATCTCCTGCATCATCGACCGGACCGACGGACCAAAGGCGCTTCGACTGGTCCACGACGCTTTCGAACTGGGCGGAAAGAAAAAAACCGCCCCAAAAACGGTAAAAAAGAAAACCGCTTCCAAAAAGAAATAAACGGTCATAGCCGATCGGCTTGCCGTTTAGCGATGTTTTTTTATGTAAAATATGCCGAAACATAAACGTCCAGCCAAACTGACTCGCCGACGGCGACGGATGCGGCAGGCGGCGAGACAATTTTTCTTCCTGGCCGGTGCTGCAGCGGTGGTCGCAGGACTGGTCCTTGCCGACAGGGCGGGATTCTTCGGGCGGGCGCCAAGCAGCGACTGGGGTAAATATCACGCCCGGCAGTTCACAGTGGCCCGCATCATAGACGGCGATACGCTTGACATCGACTGCCCCGACGGGCGTTACTACAGAACCCGCATCCGACTGCTGGGCGTGGATACTCCCGAAACCGTCAAACCCGATACGCCCGTCGAGCATTTCGGGCTGAAAGCTCACGAGTTCACCGAATCCGCCGCCATGGGCAGAACCGTTACGCTGAAACTTGACCGCGTGAAAACCCGCGATACGTATAACAGGCTCCTGGCCTATGTAATCCTGCCCGACGGGACGAACCTCAACGAGCGGATCGTCGCCACCGGTTACGGATACGCCGACCCTCGCTTTCGCCACCCGCTCATGCGGGAATTTAAACATGCACAAGCCGAAGCAATGAAGGCTCGGATGGGACTTTGGGAAAAAGCCTCCGACGCCGACCTGCCATATTACTACCGCGGAAAAATCGGGATTCCGAAGGCAGAGTAGATTTTTTCCCAAACCGGACATTTCGCGTGTGGTTTTTCGCCCCAAAAGTCCGATGTTAAGTATAGGATGAGCCGATTCCCAAGGTTCTTGGCGTAGGGATGAGGCCCACCTTATAGACGGAACGAACGGCAATATATATCTCGCCGGGGAAGGCGTTTTATGGTTTTTACAGGCCCAAAAGATAATAACGGTGAATTTACCCGGAGACGTCCGTCCGGGTCGATTTTTGGTTTTGCCCTCTTCACTGCCGCCGGCGTGTTCACTCTGGCCTGTGCTGTGCTCCTGCCTGAATACGCCGTCCTGTCCGACCTTCGGGCCCGGCAGGATGTGCTCGCCCATCAGGTCAGGTGCGATGAAAAACTCGCGGACTACAACGACCGGTTGATGCGTGCGGCCTGCGACGACCCGGTGCTGATCGCCCGCCTGATGATCCGCCACAGCAACTATCGCCCGGCTGGGTGCGAAACCGTCGAGATGAAGTCCCTCTCGCCGGCCCCGTCCGTCCCCGAACGCCTTCTGAATGAGGCCCGGAATCCGCCGCAGCGAAAAGGTCCGCCGTCCCTGCCGGTCCGGGCGGGACTCTGGCTGACGGATACCACCACGAGCGGGGGCTTGATACTGCTGGGGCTTGCGATGCTTGCCGCCGGTGTGGTGCTTTTTCCGCCCGGATCGTTTCAGCGGGCGCCCCAGCGAAGAGTCATTACCCATTTCAGGTAGTCAGACTCAACCCTTTCCAGTTCGGTCCCGAAGACGTGCTCGACGGCCTTGACCGAGGCATCCTGCCCGCTGTGGTTGTCGCGGAAGTGTTTATAAAACTTCTCCAGGAGTCCACGCTCCTGCATGTACATCACGAAATATCTTGCCTGTGCGTAGTTAAGCCCCCGCTGCCGACCGTAAAAATCGTCGCCGGTAATCAACTCCCTCAGCGGACGGAGGGTCTTGTCGCGGACCGCCTTCTGCAACGCCGGCAGTCGCCAGTTGACCAGACCGACTATCCTCTCAGGCTGCACGCTGCATTGTTCGTGCAGACTCGCCAGACCCTCGTTGAACCACAACGGTAAAGCCGGGAAATCATAAACAATTAATGCGTGCGTCAACTCATGCACCAGCGTGCCCGTGCCCGTAGCGATGTTCATCACCAGCGTCCGGTCATTCGGACGGTAGTAGCCGAAATAAGGCGGGTCGGCATTGTCGAAGAGTTTCTTTGCCCAATGTTTGTAGGTCTTTGCATCCTGGAACAGCAGGATAGTGATGACGTGCGTCGGTTTGCGTTGGAAGTAACTCCGCCACATCGCATCAGCCGGCGCGACGACGCTTCCCCGGGCCATTGCCTCGACTTGGCTGGCCGGCATGTCGCTAATAACCACAAACGGCGGGCGAACGACGGAATGGAAAGACTCATCCAGCCGGGCGAGCATCGCCTTTGCCGCTGCGTCGGAGGCGCGGACGAGTTGCTCCGAAGGATAGGTCGTCGGCCGACTTTGCGAAGTCGTCGTAGTCGTAGCCGGACCGCCCTCGCCGCCCGCTGCCAAGACATAGCCTAACGCCGCCGCAAACACCACCGCTAATTTAACCGTGTCAACACGTCGTCGCATAAAAAACCTCCCACTTTCTTACGATTATCGCGGAAAAAACACCACACCGTCAACCCTCCCACCCCAAGCCGGCAGATGAGCCCCGATTTGTTCGGGACGAATCCGCCGGAATCGACCCGGAACAAAACGGAACCATTGGGAACGAATGGGAACGAAACGGAAAGATTGGGAAAGATTGGGAAAGTTTAGGAAAGTTTGGGAAAGTTTAGGAAAGTTTGGGAAAGAAGGCGAAAAGCGTAACTCCCTGTGCGCCAATGAGTTGTGGATTTCGGGGTCATTTTTACGTCCATTTTCAAATTTCGCCCTTGCCTGTCTTACCCATCTTGCCCAAACGGCCCGGCGAGCCGCGACCGTCAGGGAGCGGTCGGACCGATGCGAAAGTCTTAGTGACCGCTCCTTTACAGTCGCGGCTCGTTAGGTCTTTCCGTTTTACAAAGTCCCTATTCCCTGTTTTCGGTCTTCCGGTCTCGCGGTCTTTATTCACTTGTCAAAGAACACCCGGGCGCACTATATGCGTCCCTCTATATTAACGTTTGCGTTGACGTTTGCGCGCGCAAACGTGAACGGAAAACGGGTGTGAAATTCGTAACTCCCGGCCTGGCCGGTAGATAATTTTTTTCAGAAAAATCCCAGCAGTGGATTTTTACGTTGACGTTTGCGCGCGCAAACGTCAACGAAAAAACGGTAGGGGTGGCCTGCCCCCCAAAAACTGTACCAGTTGAAATGCGAGATTTCCCGAAGAAAAAGGCGTAAAACACAATGGACTTGCCTGCCGGCAGGCAGGTTGCTCGCGCAACACTGCTGCGACAGGTTCCGCGTGCAACAAGTTGCACGCCCTACAAACTAACGTCCCCATGTTTCCACGTGAGAACATGGCCCCCAAGGGGCCATGCCACCCTCATTATCAAGGTTTTCAACAGAGCAGGACGTTACCCATGTTTTCCGGCATACAGTCTATCGCATCAGGTCTGAACTTATCGGCTGGAGCATCGAGCGGAGTTTCTCCATGGCGCCCCGTTCGATCTGGCGGACGCGCTCCTTGGACAGGCCCATCTGCCGGCCTATCTGGTCGAGCGTCCGGGTCTGGCCGGATGAATTCAGCCCGTAATGTCCGACTAGAATCGACCGCTCGCCGGCAGAGAGTTGCGCCAGTACCACCTCCAGCGAATCTCGCAGCTCCGCCATTGAGCAGGTGTGAGGGTCGTAACCTTCCAGCCCGCCGATAACGTCCATTACCTCGTCAGCGCCCGTAACGAAGCGGTCCAGACGGTACCGTTCCTTCGGGACGCTCCGGGCGTAGTTCCTCACAATGGCCCATGAAGCGTAGGTGGAGAACTTGAAGCCGCGGGAGTAATCGAATTTTTCGACGGCCCGCATCAGCGAGATATTCCCGTCGCTGACAAGTTCTAAGAGAGTTTGTGAACCGTGAAGGTGTTTTCGCGCGATGGAGACCACCAGCCGCAGGTTGGCGCGGGTTATCTGGTTTTTGACGACCTGCGCCTGTGCGAGCAGACGCTCAATCTGCCGAACGAGCGCCGACTTGACGCGATTGGCGTCCAGTTCCTTTCGCAGATGGTCGGCCCGGAACTTGAGGTAATTATATTTTCGGAATATCCAGCGTTCCTTTGCGGGCGTCAACAGAGGCAGTTCGTACAGGCTCGCCAGGTATGGCGGCAGGTCCTTCGGAGCGCGGGTCCGCTTTACCTCGGTATCGTCGGCGGGCGGTTCGGTGAGGATTAACTCATCCGCTCCCGGCAGGTCGAACTGCGGATTATAAATGTAGTCGATTTTCCGGCCTAGCAACTGCCGGGCGCGCATCTCGTTGACGATACGATATATGCTGCCTCGGGTCCGCCCGTATCGCTGCGCCAGCGACCGGACCGAGATGCCGTTGAGGAAACATCTATAAATAACCTCTCTGGCCCTCTCGTCGAGAGGCGAAACGTAGCGGGGAAAGACAGCCTCGGCGGGATTTCGGCGGTCGTGGTTGCGGATGGTGTAGCGGATGGTCTCCGGCGCTCTGCCTGTTCGGGCCGACAGGCGCTTGGAGACCTCCATAAGGCAGCATTCGCTGCGGGCGACCATTCGTCCGGCCTGTCGGATGATGACGCTTCGCTCGGATTGGGTCAGACGAGTGAATCTGGCCGAACGCAGCATCAGACGACGTCGGCGTTTTGCAAAGACGCGAATGGAACTTTCCAGGAAGGCGATTAGCTTTTTGCCGTTGTCGAACACCATGCGCCTGGCTACAAGTCCGCTTTTGCGCCAGCGCCGGATCGTCTTGGTAGAGACGCCGAATTTGCCCGCAAGCGCCGGCGTATCGAAGACCGCATCGTCGTAATCGGCGACCCGCAGGTCAAAACTGTCGCAGACGTCCAGAATGAGGCGCTGGAGATCCGGCATGAGGTTCCGGCCGCTGACGGGTTCCGTCTGTCCGCGCCGGCGAGAACGATAACCCGTCAGGCGGTACACGATAAACTCGTAGGGATACTCATTTTGCGGTTCGACGATCCCCAGAAGGGCCTCGGCGGAATCGACATACCCCTTACGCAGACGCAT
>CAYUYD010000167.1:0-6219 GCA_964449105.1 uncultured Planctomycetaceae bacterium
CCGCACTGACAAACGGGCCTGGGACAATATCGGCACAAGGCGCGAAACTGTCGGCGTCGGCGGGAAACCCGCCGAATACAGCCATGATCGCGACACTGGCGGCAATCGGCGAATTCCACGGCGGAAACGGGAAACTGGCGGTCAAATTCCTCTCCAATATCTTCAGGGAAACGCCGATGAACGACCCGTACGACCGGAACCATTGTCTGGACATCGGGGCGATGGCGTTGGAAACAGCCAAGGATTTCAAGAAGACCAAGGACGCCCGGAAAGAAGCAGGCCTGGACTACGAACGCATCCCCTGCCTGGGACACCCCGTCTTCAGCACAAAGGAAGTCAACTTCGACCCCCGTGAACGGGTCATCTCGGCATATCTGGCCGAGAATGATATTTACAACGTCTTCCTCGATTTCTACCACAAACTGACAGGGGCGATGTACGAGGTCGGAGCCGCCACAAAGGTCTGGGCAGTCAACCTCGATGCCGCCATAGCGGCGGTCTGGCTGGGAATAGCCTGGCCCCGGCTGCGAGACAGGTCAATGACGTTCGACCGCGCCGCGGACCTTGCCTTTTTGGGCTTTGCATTGGGGCGGGTCGCCGGCGGAGCGGGCGAATATCTCGACCACCGCGACTTCGGTTCGCCGATGGACATGCGAATCGGCACCAAAGAGTGCATCGCCCTTACGGCTCCAAAACCGCTGAATAAAGCGCAGGTCATGCCAAAAAAATTGACAAAGTGAACGGCGACCCCCTAGAATTATCCCGCCGAAAGGAAAGAGGTCATGGTTTCGCTGAACGATATTCGCAGGAACCGCGATGTGATTCTCCGCATCGCCGCGCGGCACGGCGCGCGGGACGTTCGCGTCTTCGGCTCATTCGTACGCGGCGAGGCGACAGAGCAAAGCGACCTGGACCTCCTGGTGCGAATGGAGCGGGACCGCTCCCTGCTGGACCGCATCGGGATGATCCATGATCTGGAAGACCTGCTGGGACGCAAGGTGGATGTCGTCAATGAGCAGGCACTGCATCATACTCTTCGGGACCGTATTCTTCAGGAGGTGGTGGCGCTGTGAAAGACGACCGTGTGTATCTGACCCATATTGCAGAGGCCATCGAGAAGGTGGACGCCTACGGCGCCGGCGGGCGGGATGAGTTCATGCAAAATCCAATGGCACAGGATGCGATTATCCGCAACTTCGAGATCATTGGCGAAGCGACCAAACGCATCAGCGAAGCAACGAAGCAAAAGAGGCCGGAGATTATCTGGCGTGACGTGGCAGGCTTTCGAGATGTCCTGATCCACGATTACATGGGCGTCGATCTCAACGAAGTCTGGAACATCATCGAGAACCATCTACCCGCTCTTCGTAACGCGGTCCGACAACTACTGGAATCCTGAATGAGCCTTAGGCCCGATACAGGGGAAAACCAGGACGGTTTTTCTACGTCGCTGCGGCGTAGTCCTTGACGGACGGTTCGGGGACGGTCTTGAGAAGCATGTCGATTAGGTTTTCGGGTTTGATGCCCTCGGCGTCGGCGTTGAAGTTGGTGAAGATTCGGTGCCGCATCACCGGATGGATTACGGCGCGGATGTCCTCGCAGGATACGTTGAATCGCCCGTGCAGAAGCGCCCGGGTCTTTGCGCCCAGGACGAGGTACTGGCCCGCCCGCGGCCCTGCGCCCCATGTGAGGTACTTCCCGACGAACTCCGGCGCTGTCGGGTCCGAAGGCCGGGATGCGCGGGCGAGGTTGACCGCGTAATCCGTTACGTGCTGGCTGACGGGTATCTTGCGGACGATCCGCTGGAGGGCAAGGATGTCCTCTGCCGAGAGCACCTGTTCGGGCGTTCCGGCGATGTCCATCGTTGTCGTCTTCACGATTAACCGCTCCTCATCCCGGCTGGGGTAATCGACATTGACCATAAACATGAACCGGTCAAGTTGGGCCTCGGGGAGCGGATAAGTCCCTTCCTGCTCGATGGGGTTTTGCGTAGCCAGGACGAAGAACGGCAGCTGGAGGTCGTATCGGGTTCCGGCGGCAGTTACGTGATACTCCTGCATCGCCTGGAGCAGTGCGGCCTGGGTCTTCGGCGGTGTGCGGTTAATCTCGTCGGCAAGGATGATATTGGCGAAGATCGGTCCTTTGACGAACCGGAAGGCGCGTTTTCCTGTGGTGTGGTCTTCCTCGATGATCTCCGTTCCGGTTACGTCCGAGGGCATAAGGTCGGGCGTGAACTGGATGCGGTTGAAATTCAGTTTCATCACGTCAGCCAGCGTCGAGACCATCAGCGTCTTTGCCAGGCCCGGAACGCCCACCAGCAGGCAGTGCCCGCGCGCAAGGATCGCCTGGAGAAGCAGTTCGATTACCTCGTCCTGCCCGATGATGACCTTGTGCAGTTCAGCCAGCAGTTTGGCCTTGGCCTGCCTGAGGTTCTCGATAATTCTCACATCCGCCGGCTGTTTCGTCGCGTCTGTCATACCAAACTCCCGTCGGTGGCACAGGCTTTTAGCCTGTGCATGTTCCTGTATTGCAAGATGCACAGGTTGAAAACCTGTGCCACCACCAAGCCCGTACAATATCAAACGCAGCGGGCATGAAAAGGTTACGCTTCCCGGCGGATAAATTCAAACGTCTATTGTACCTCGCGGTACCCCGGTTGGGCCTTGAGGACCTCCATCATGGCTGCGAGGTTCTCCGGCGGGACGTCAGGGGGGACGGCGTGGGAAGGCGCGAAGACGTATCCACCGTTCTGCCCGGCCTCGATAAGACGGACCGTCAACTCGCGGACCTCCTCGACGCTGCCGAACGGGAGCGTTTTCTGGATGCTCATCCCGCCGTGGAAGGCGAGTTTGCCGTGGTAGCGTTTCATGCAATCGAAGATGTCCATCACTTCCGGCTGGAAGGGGTTAAACATATTCAGACCCATCTCCACAAGGTCGCCAAAAAGTTCCTGGACCTTTCCGCAGGAATGCTGTGAGACGTATTTTCCGGCCTCGCGGGCGGCGGCGTACATCCGCGCGAGGCGAGGCTTGACGAACCGCAGCCAGAACTTCGGGCCCATAATCAGCCCAACCTGTGAGCCGTAATCGTCGCCGAAGTGGATACAATCGACGCCCAACTGGAGGCCGTGGCGGATCAAGGACAGGTTGTGCTCGCAAATGGCGTCGAATAACTCATCAACGAACTGGGGCCGCTCGATCATGTCCATCAGCAGGTTTTCCATGCCTCGGAGCGTCCAGGCCCGTTCGTATAGGCTGAAGCCTATGGCGAACCGGCTGAAACGGTCAGGTGCGGCTGCGATTTTGTCGGCCAGGCCGGCGAACCATTTCGGATCGTCGCCGTCGGGAAACTCATAGCCGACCAGCGTCGGTTCTTTCAGCGGCCAGTCTTCGGGGACGCCGATATCCTTGTCCACCGTGCGGTCCCAGGTAACGCCGTAATGGTCGCGGACGCGGTTTTCGGCAACCTGAACGAAGCCATGGATGCCCGGAGAGACATCAATGAAATGGTCGTCGAGGAACGCCGAAAGGTTATCGCTGCCGAGGTGTTCCTTAAGCCGCTCGGCGCACTGGATGGTCAAACCTACCTGCCAGGGCACATACGCCGGCCGGCGGAACTCCATCGCGTCAATGACAACGTCGCGCTTGGTCATGCCGGAATAGTAACAAAGGATGGAACGCTTGTGAAAAGGAAACGCCGGGCGCCACCCTCCATCAACAACCCCTGCCCAGTCCACCTGCCGCATTAAAAAGGCCCGCAGATGAGCGACGCGAAGCGTCCCTTCGGGAAGCGAATCTGCGGGTAAATCTGTTTCGAGTGAAACATTTCCGGCAGATTCGTCCCGAACAAATCGGGGCTCATCTGCCGGCTTCTGCAAACAGAAGGGATTCCGCGGAGTATCCGATTTCGTCCGCGCCGCCGCTATGGCGATGACAAAATAGCAACCACTTCTACTTTGGCTCGATACGAGTTAATACGTCTGTCCCCTTAACCCCAACCCAAGTTGAATGGGAATTTTTTTTCACGGATGTTGACAAGGGCTACTTTGCGGTCTATACTGTGGTATAGACTAGGGAGATTGCTATGACTGCTACAGCAAAACTGTTTATGAATGGTCGCAGCCAGGCCGTTCGGCTGCCGAAAGAGTTCCGCTTTGAGGGTGACGAGGTTTGCATTAAACGGGTCGGGTCGGCGGTTGTTCTCTACGAGAAAAATCGCGGCTGGGATTTGCTGCGCGAAGCGTGTGGTCGGGTAACGGATGATTTCATGGCTGATGGTCGCGACCAGGGTGGTCCTGTCGAGCAAAGGAAGCCGCTTTGATTCGCTTCATGCTCGACACGAATGTCTGCATAGACCTGCTGCGTGAGCGAAATTCGGAAGTGCTGTCCCGATTCGATTCCTGCGAGGTAGGCGAAGTCGCCATATCCTCCATAGCGCTGGCGGAATTGCAGCATGGCGCATTCAAGAGCAGTGATCCCAGCCTAAACCTGGAGGCGGTTGCGGATTTCTGTACCATGCTGGAAATTCTCCCCTTCGACGACCGGGCCGCCGAGCACTATGGCCGAATTCGCGCCGCTCTTGAACGTGCGGGTACTCCCATCGGCCCGCTGGACACTCTCATTGCCGCCCATGCACTGGCCGAAGGCTGCACGCTGGTAACCAATAACGAACGAGAGTTCCAGTGCGTCCCCGGCCTCGCCGCCGAAAACTGGACAACGCGGTAGAAGATAAAGGGCACCGAAGAATTGAGGGAACATCATGAAGATCACAGGAAAACTAGCCGCCGATAAACTCATCACCTACCTGCATCATCAACTTACGCTTGCGGACCTGGTGGATTGGGCGGAAAACGCGATTCAGGACGGCGATTTCGCGGATGACGGCACCGAAGATGTCCGGGATGTCGTTGCACGGCTTGGCGTAGCCGACGTTCGCGCATTTGGACTGACGTGGGAAGATTGCGAAGCCCTGCTCAGAAAACTTGGGTATTCGGCACATGTCGAGGTAGCCGCCGGCTGAATCCCGAAAGAAGGACCTGCCGACCCATCTTATGACGGCAGGCAGGGATTTCATCCGCGCCGCCGATACCCGAATTGGGAAAACGTGATGCCTAAGCGGACAAATAGCTTTCAGGGTTTGGTCAAAAGGATCGAGTCTGCTCTTCATGGCCAGCAGGCAAAGGTGGAAGAGTCGGCTATGGTCCACAACTATTCCAGCCAAACGAAAAATGAAGTAGACATACTCATAACTTTCGACATTGGTGCTCGTGAATACAGGACGGGCATAGAGTGCAGAGACCACGGGAGAAAGGCCGGTCCCGATTGGATTCGAGACATGAAAACTAAGCGCGATGATTGCAAATTGGACAAGATCGTTGCTGTTCATGCAACTGGCTTCAGTGGTCCCGCCCTGAAAGAAGCGTCTTGGCACGGGATAGAGACAATTACGTTGGGTGGTGGTGAACCTGCGAATTGGCTTGGTACCGTATACCCAATCATGACAATGGAGTTAACGAGTGTGCCGCACTTTGAGACACATCTGGTGATTCCGTTTCGAGTTTCCGCCCCGTTGAATATTGAGCAATCTACTGTCCGACTCCCAAGCGGTCGAACAATGGCATTGCAGGACGCAGGAACATCGCTGAGGAAAGCGATTGTAGAGTACTTCGAAACGAAGCCGAGGCGAACTGAAAAGTGTCCAGAATCCCGGGATGAAGAATATCAGTTCACCTTCTCTGCCCCGTTCCAAGATGGAACGAAGATAATCTTTCCGAATGGAGAGGCAACACAGGTTTTGGCCATAGATGGCCGGGCTGTTGTACGACGAACAACGTCCTTTCACGAAAGTGGGTTGGCATTCGACTATAAGGGGACTAAAGTATGCGACATTCCCGGTGATGTAACAGGCAGAAATTCCCACTTGACCTTTACCGGGAACCCGAAGACAGCCGACAGGATTCGCTTTGAATTTGTTCCTGCGAAGAAGATACCTAGACATTCACTTGATGGCTCAATCACCATTCACGTCGGTTGCTTCCATGATGACCAAGGTACCAGCTAAGGTCCAGCGGGTAGGGCAGGCAAGCCTGCCCGCCCTACCCACTCCTTTACCCGCATTTGCCACCGCCACTATAGGCAAATTCAGGTTGACCGTTTCGGGATTGTCGCGTAGAATATGGTGGTTGTGTAGGCGTGTCCTTTTGCTATATTCGTTTTGCAG
>CAYUYD010000168.1:0-2636 GCA_964449105.1 uncultured Planctomycetaceae bacterium
TCAAGCCGCTTCCGATGGCGGAAGTGGCTGCAAAGGTCGGCGTGCACGTCGCCACCGTCAGCCGGGCCGTTGCGGGAAAATATATCCAGTCGCCGCGGGGCATCTTTCCGCTGCGAATGTTCTTCTCCGGTGGAAAGACCACCGACGACGGACAGGACGTCGCATGGGACGCCATCAAGGTGAAACTCAGCGACGTCATCGGTCACGAAGACAAATCCGCCCCTCTCAATGACGACCAGATTGCAAAGGCTCTGCGTGAAAATGGCATCGAAATTGCTCGCAGAACTGTGGCAAAGTATCGGAATCTACTTAGCATCCCGCCGGCCAGACAGCGGAAAGAATTTTAAAAAGCGGTCAGCAATCAGCAGTCAGCAATCAGAAAAAGATAAAAAAAGAATGCTGAATGCTGAACGCTGATTGCTGAACGCTAATCCGTTTCTTCTCTCTGTACGCTTTTGCTGATCGCTGATTGCTGATAGCTGATTGCTAATTATCCATGACTGATCACATTTTGTCCATTTTGGGTGGTTTTCGTCGTCGCCTGGTGGCTGTCCGCGCCATCGAGGCCGGCGCTGTCGGCGGAACGGCCTGCGCCCTGTCGGCAGCGTCGCTGATGGGCGGGTGGACGCTGGCGGGGGAATTTACCGCTGCCGCCGCCCTGCTCTGCGTGCTGCCTCTGGCGGCCGGTCTGACACTGGCGGCAAGTAAGCGATTGCAAAGCGGGCTGCACGCCGAGCGATTGATTCGATGGTTCATAATAATCCTCCTTATCGCCTGCGGACTCGCCGGGGCAGCGTGCGTATTGACGGGGACGTACGTTTATCTACCGAAGAATTGGTTGTTTTTGATTTTTCCGGCAGGGGTTTTTCTCTCGATTGTAATCGTGTTGGTTCGCGGTGCGGCGCTGCGGAATATCGCTGTCCTGGTTGACCGGCGTTCCTCCCTGCGCGAGCGGCTCAGCACTGCACTGGAGTTGGTTCAATCCGGCGAGCGTTCGCCCTTCGCCGAGGCAGTTCACGCCCAGGCGCTTGCAGCGGCGGATAAACGGGATTTCCGACGGGTGGGTTTCTGGACCGCTGCGCGAGCGACCGGCGGGGCCTTTGGGCTGGCCGTCGTCGCTGCGGCGCTGATGCTCGCCGTCGAGCCTCTCGAATCGCCGTCAGCCAGACAGCAGCGACGCTGGCAGGGTATATCCAGCCAGGCGGGCGAAAACATCCTGAAACAACTTGCGACGGTGAAAGCACAAACAGCGGATGATTCGGCAATCGCCGAACAGATTCGCCGGCTGGAGAAACTGGCAGAGACTTTGCGCGCCGCCAGGGGCGGGGATGCAAAGCAATGGCGCGGAAAGGTCGTTGAACTTGACGAAATTACCAAGGCCCTGCGAGATGCCGTGAACAGCGGAAAGGTTGATGCCGTCGCCGCCGAGCGGATTGGACGTTTGATTGATGCGATGGAACGAACCGCCGCGGCAATCGCCGAAGGGATGGGCGGAAATGAGTATGTACGCACCGGAAGCGACGGCGAGTCTCCAGGCTGGGCTGAAGGTCCGCAATTTACCCCGCCTGCCCGAACGGAGGCGTCGTGGGCGCCCCTGACTGTGTACAATCCGTCAGCAGCAACGCCGACCACTACCGCGACGGACACAGCGCCGGCGGGAATAAATGTCCAGATTCCCTACGACCGGGCCTGGGCGGATGCCCGCCGACGGGCCGCCGAGGCGATGGATAAGGGAACCGTCCCCGCCGAGTACCGCCAACTTGTGCGCGATTTCTTCGATGCGGACACAGCAGAAACAGAATAGCGGGATTACAGGGATTATAAGATTGCAGGACAAAAACTATAAAAAATCCCTGTAATCCGGTAATCTCCGTAATCCCGCTGCCTTTCTTTTAGAGCAATTCGCGATTGACTTGCGGTATTAATGCTGGCTGCGGCTTCGGCTGGCTGCGTCAGGCTGCATCGGAAACCCCTTGGGTTGCCTGCTTCGCCTTCCTTGCCGGCCTCGTCCTCGCCGACGCCTGAATACCGCATTTCAATCGTTCATTGCTCTAATTATCTTTTAACTCCGCCTTGCGTTTTTCCACGATTGCTTTTTTCTCCGGCGGCATGTCCGCCTCCGCCAGCAGAGCGTCGCAGCCGTCGATGAAGAAGTCGCGGGCAAAGTCGGTCGTATAGACACGGTTTTCCGCGCTGCGGTTCTTGACGGTTTTCAGAAAACCCTCGAACTCGCCGGAATAAGACCCGTAAATGTGGAACGAATCGGCGATGTGCATATATTCGCCCGGTTCGACGCCGATTTGACCGGCCAATTCCCGCTGCAATTCCGTAAAGGCGTACATATTCATAAAGCCGGCCTTGAATGCGTCGTTTGAGCGGATGTGGATGTTCATGTGGAGTTTTCCGTCGGCGATTCGAAACCAAAGCCGCTGGAGACAGGCGGGATCGGCGATGTTCGTATCGTTCCACACCTGCCAGGTAACCGCCTGCGCCCGGCGGGTATGGGGGACGGCTTTGAGTTTCTCCACAACGGCGGAAATCTGGTCGAAAACACCCAGCGATGGAACTACGTATTCAAACAGCCTCTCGTGATAGGTGTATTCCCATTTTCCCGCGGCAGGGTCTATCCAGTGGTC
>CAYUYD010000168.1:2646-6214 GCA_964449105.1 uncultured Planctomycetaceae bacterium
AGCACTTCGCTGCGGTATTTTTCCAGGTCTTCGAGGCCGCCGGGGAAAGCGCGATGGATTCGCGGTTCGGCGAACGGGTCGGTAACGTGGATTAAGGCCGTTACGTCCCGGCTGTTGGGGTCGCCGTCCTTGTCATATTCGGTGGGGAAACTGTCGCCCTGCTCCCAGCAGGCGATGACGGCCTTTTCCCAGGCAAAGGGCAGATACGGTTCGACGATGTGGATTGATTTCATAGCTCGCTTCCATGCAGATATTTGGATGATAAGGTCCTACCGAAGAAAAAGAAGAAAGATAGCGGGATTTCAGGGATTTTAAGATTACGGGATAAAAAACATAAAAAAATCCCCATAATCCTGTAATCCCTGTAATCCTGCTATCTGTTCGTCTCTTCCAGTCCGAATGGTGTTTTTCTACGCCTCGGCTTCGGTTAAGTCAAATGTTTGTATCGAGAACACGACGGACGGTTCTGGTGATCTGGCCTGATGTAAAGGGCTTGGCCAGAAAATTGACTCCTTTTTGCAGGACGCCGTGGTGCGTAACGGTGTTGTTCGTATATCCGGAGACAAACAGCACCTTGATGTCCGGATGCTTTTCTTTTATATGGTCGGCCAGGTCTTTACCGCTCATGTGCGGCATTATGACATCGGTTATCAGGAGGTGAATCTCCCCGTCGGCGTACTTTCCGGCTGTGAGGAGGGCTTCCCTTCCGTTGCCCGCTTCCAGGACGGTATATCCCTGCTCACGGAGGATACGGCAGGCAAGGTCGCGCACCAACGGTTCATCTTCGGCTACCAGAATTATTTCGGTCCCTCTCGGCAGCGGGCCTGGTTCGCGGCCCCGAGCGGTTTCGGCAGGCGTATCGACTCGCGGGAGGTATATCCTGAAGGTCGTTCCTTTTCCGGGTTTACTGGAGACTTCAATGTGCCCGCCGCTTTGCTTGATAATCCCATAGATAATTGACAGTCCCAACCCGCTGCCCTTGGTCGTTTCCTTGGTTGTGAAGAACGGCTCGAAGATGTGAGACATTACCTCCTCGGTCATTCCTATGCCGGTATCGCTGACAGCCAGCATAACATAATCGCCGGGGGTCACTTCGGCGTGCATGGCGGCGTAATCCTCGTCGAGCGTAATGTTGGAAATTTCAATCGTGAGTTTGCCTCCGCTGGGCATCGCTTCACGGGCGTTTGCGGCGAGGTTGAGGATCACCTGTTCTTCAATCTGACTCGGATCAATCTTGACGTTCCAGAGATCTTTACCCGGAATCGTTATCAGTTCAATGTCCTCGCCGATTATCCTCCGGAGCATCGAATCGGTGTCTGCGATGACCTCGTTCAGGTCCATCACTCGTGGCTGGACGGTCTGTTGGCGTCCGAACGCCAGCAGCTGTCTTGTCAGTATCGCCGCCCGTTTAGAGGCGGTACGGATACTCTCCACGTCCGCGCGATGCCGGTCGTCGTCGCTCATGGACTTGAGCATCAAATCGGCGTATCCCTGGATAATGGCCAGCATGTTGTTGAAGTCGTGGGCGATTCCACCGGCAAGGCGCCCAATCGCCTCCATCTTCACCGACTGGCGGAGTTGTTCCTCGAGCGTTTGTTTTTCCCGCTCTGCCTGTTTGCGTTCTGTGATGTCCCGCACCACCGCCAGCAGATGGGGCTTGCCTTTGAATGTGAAGATTGCGCCCCGAACCCCAACGTCAAAAGTCGAGCCGTCTTTGTGCACATCGACGGACTCGGCGAAGAATTGCCCGGTGGTTTTAACCTGATTCTTGAAACTCTCGAACATGTGGTAATAGTCCGGATGGACTATGTCTTTACCGCTCAACCCGATTATATCCTCGTGGGAATATCCGTAGATTGAGCAGGCAGCGGGATTGGCCTCCATAATGGTTCCGTCAAAATCAAAGATAAGCAGGGCGTCCGCAGCCGATTCGAATACCGCCCGGTATTGCTCCTCGCTTTCCCGCAGCGACTTTTCCGCCAGTTCCTGTTGCCCGGCGAGTTCGATATCGTGCAGGGCGAACGCAATGTCTCCGGCAGCCTCACTGAGCAGGTCATGCTCCTCGGCATATTCGGCAAGTTTGGCAGGAACGGAGACAGACAACAGGCCATAGATCACGCCCCCGTGTTCCAGCCTGACGATCATGTCGGCTCTGTTACGACCTACGCTTGAGAGAGGACAACCGGTGCATTCGGATAATGGGTCTGCGGTTACTACGACGCCCGATTGCTTCAGTGCCTTGCCGGCGCAATGGGGCAAGTTGCCTTGCCTTAGGCGCTCGACCATGGGCGAGAAAAGCGTCCCCAAGCTGCCTTCGGCGGTCGCCACAAGACTTCCGGCTTCATCCAACACCGCAATCCAGGCGTTATAATAGCCGCGAGTCTCGGTGAGATTGTCGCAGGCGCCTTGAAGCAAACGGCCGCGGTCCTTTTCCCTGGTGATGAGTTGATTGACGTTGCGGATGGCCCGAAGAACGGCATTGAGGTGTTTTACCCTTTCTACCTGCTTGGTGATTCGCTGACTCAAGACGACAACCACAAAGCCAATCACTATGAACATGAAGGCGCGGAAGTAATCATCGACGCTTACCAGGGGCAATCTGAAGGCATAGCGACTGATGATCAGCAGCGCCGTGAGGAATACGGCCACCACCAGCCCGCGTCTTTTCCACCAGATACAGGCCAAAATAATCGGGACATAAAAGAAATGCGTGAAGACAATCCCCATTTCGAATTTGACGTGGAAGTAATACGTCAGGCCGCAGGAAAAAGCCAACAGAAGCGCCATTACCGCGATCTTGGCCGTTCCTGTGTATTCCTGATATCTCGTGCGCATCTCACCGTTCTCCGGTTGCTGTAGAGTTGTTCTACACGCTATTCGGCGCTTTCACGCCCAAACCTCCCGATTCTACATGTTGCGTCACAAACCCTTCAGAATCGTCTGGACGTACTCTTTCAGGACTGGTAAATCGCGCTGTGTGATTCCCCAAACTGCGACGAGATCAACACCCATGTAATTGTGGATTAACACGTCGCGAAGTCCCGCAAAACGGCGCCAAGGGACATCCCCGTATTCATCACGCAATTGGCGTGTTAGATTTTTTGTCGCTTCGCCGATAATCTCGAGTTGCCTGATCACTGCGTCCTGCCAATGCGGCGTGGACATAAACTCGTCCCGCCCGACCGAGACATACGTTTCAACCTGCCCGATAGCATCCATGATATGTGTGAGATAAACCCGGTCGTTCTTCATAGACTAACCGCTTCTTTCAGCACTTCTTCGCGGATATACGGGCTGATTGCCGCTTCGGTAACAACGTCCACTTCGCATCCGAGCAGGTCTTCCAGGTCCTGCTTAATCGCAATAAGATCGAGCAGCGAATAATCAGACCCCAGTTTAACCAGAACGTCAAGATCGCTATCATCGCCACTCTGACCACGCGCCACCGAACCGAATACACGAATGTCCTGTGCGCCATACTCGGCGGCGATTCGTAATATATCCTGACGCTTACTTTTTATTTCTTTGCTTATGTTTATTTTTGGCTCTCCATTCTTTTTGTTGGTTA
>CAYUYD010000169.1:0-6179 GCA_964449105.1 uncultured Planctomycetaceae bacterium
CCAGCCGGTAGTGATGGTTTCATTGATCGCCTGGAGACCCTTTTGGGCCGAATACTCAGACCAAAGAAGGGAGGCCGACCACGAAAACGCAACAAACCATCCAAGAAGGCATCAAAACAAAACATGGGTAGCGTCCCCATGTTAAAGAACGGGGAGTTTCGCCCCTGTGGTTCAAAACTCCCCGGCCCTTTGCTCGTATGAGTTTGTCCTGCATTCCTGATCCATGGCCATACCTGGGAATTCCTTCACGAACCATTAGCCCATTTTTAGAGGCTCTTGCGCCAAATCTGTCGCGCCCGCCGACACACCGCAAGATGGATGGCATACGACTTGCCTATAGCCATGCGCAGAAGGCTGGACTTCGGTTTTCGATACCGCGAGTGGCGATTCCGGCTAGTGGAAATCCTCAGTGAGGACATTGGGGATTTCCGGCATAAAGGAGACTATTATTATGTCGAGAAAGCATCCTGGTCCCGACCCAACAGATATTTCCCAAAACGTTTCCGTGAGCGCCTCGGTCTACGGGACGCACTTGGACCTTTGCTCGACCTGTAATCACGCAAAGACATGCGGCAACCGCGGCACGCCGGAGCGCCCCATCTTATTCTGCGAGCAGTTCGAAGACTCCGTCCCCGTATCAGCCCCCGCGCCGGCCGCCGGACTGCCGGAAACCGAACAAGACGCCGGTGAATACAAGGGCCTGTGCACGAACTGTGAGAACCGTCAATCCTGCACCACGTCCAAACAGGCCGGCGGGGTTTGGCATTGCGAGGAGTATCGGTAGAATGACACAGGCTGCAACAATCCAAAACGAAAAGAGCGCCGCCGGGCTGGCAGAGGCGGATCAGCGGGATATCCTGGAAATCCTGGCAAAGCACAACGAGGACCGGGGAGGTCTGATCGCCATCCTTGAAGAGATACAGACCCGGCACGGCTATCTTTCCGAAGACGCGCTCAGGACGGTGGCCGATAGAACCGGGCGTTCTCTGGTGGACATATACGGCGTCGCCACGTTCTACCATTCGTTCAGCCTGGAGCCGCGGGGCAAACATCTCGTCTCTGTGTGCCTCGGTACCGCCTGTCACGTCCGCGGTGCGCCCATGATTGCCGAGGAGTTCGAGCGGCAACTGGAGGTCAGACCTGGTGAAACCACGCCGGACAGACAGTTTACACTGCAAACGGTGAACTGCCTGGGCGCGTGCGCTCTCGGCCCCATCGTCGTCGTGGACGGCCATTACTTCTCCAACGTAAAACCGGGCAGGGTAGCCGGGATTATCGCCAGGACGCGGGAGGGTCTGGACGAGATCGAGGTTGAAACCGACGAGCGCGTCTTTCCTCTGGAAGTCAACTGCCCGCACTGCAACCACAGCCTGATGGACCCGACCCGGCTCATTGACGGCTTACCGTCGATCCGGGTAACGATCTCTTTCGATAATCAGCACTGCCGCTTCAACCGCTCCTGCCTCTACGGCAGTTTTAATATCGTCTCGCAGATCGATATTCCCACCGATACGGTCCTCTACTTCTTCTGTCCCCACTGTTATGCGGAACTCGTAAGCGCCTCGAACTGCACGGAATGCGGCGCGCCGATGGTGCCGATGGTTGTCCGCAACGGTGGAATGATGCAGGTCTGCTCGCGTCGAGGATGCAAATCGCATCGATTGGACCTGGAGGGCGTCCATGTTTAATCGTCAAACGCGTTCACCTGTACAGACGCATAAGAGCACAGGGTTATATTACAAATGCTGAAATTGAAATCACTTGACGACTTTAGATCGCTCCAGGACCGATTGCGAATCGGCCGGGATCCCGATATTCCCACCATAGTCATTTCCGCAGGGACTTGCGGCCAGGCCAGCGGCGCAAGCGACATCATCCGCGTAGCAAAGCGAGAAATCCTTGCCAAAGAACTGACCGGCAAAGTCAAACTTCGAATTACCGGCTGCCACGGATTCTGCCAGATTGAGCCTTCGGTGCTGGTCGAGCCAAGCCGTACGATCTATCCCAAAGTCGGCCTGAAGGAAATGGCGCGGATTGTTGAATCCGTAGCACAAGGCGAGGTGCTTTCAGACCTTCTTTGGACGGATTATCAAACCGGCGAGCGGATCGAAAAGCAGGATGATATCCCATTCTTCAGGAAACAGGTTCGAACGCTGCTGGCCCGAAACGAGAAAGTCGATCCCATCCGGATTTACAACTACCTGGAACATGGCGGCTACAGTTCTCTTGTCAAGGCGCTTGATAAGCGCAGTCCCGCGTGGGTGATAGAGCAGGTGAGGGCTTCCGGTCTGCGAGGCCGGGGCGGCGCGGGATTTCCCACGGGAACGAAGTGGGAAATGCTGGCCAGGCAGCCCAACGGCCGCGAAAAATTCCTCGTGTGCAACGCGGACGAAGGCGATCCGGGCGCATACATGGACCGCAGCGTGCTCGAGGGCAATCCGCACAGCATCATCGAAGGCATGCTTATCGGCGCTTACGGCACCGGCTCTACCCACGGGGTGATCTACGTTCGCAATGAATACCCGCTTGCCATCAAACATCTCATCATTGCGCTTCACCAGGCCTCTGAATTAGGCCTTTTGGGCGAGAGTATCCTCGGCACGGGGTTTTCCTTCGATATTCAGATTGTTCGGGGTGCCGGCGCGTTCGTCTGTGGCGAAGAAACGGCGTTAATCCGCTCTATCGAAGGCAAGATGGGCGAACCAAGTCAGCGCCCACCGTTCCCAATTCAAAAAGGTATCGACAGCAAACCCACTGCTATCAACAACGTCGAAACATGGGCGAATATCCCGGTCATCATCGACGGCGAGGCCGAGGCGTTTGCGAAGGTCGGGACGAAAAACAACTCCGGCACGAAGATTTTCAGCCTGGTCGGGAAGATCAGGAATACCGGTCTTGTCGAAGTGCCGATGGGCATCGCGATTAAGGAAATCGTCTTTGACATCGGCGGCGGACCGTCCGGCAAAGCCAAAATCAAGGCCGTTCAGACGGGCGGACCGTCCGGCGGATGCATACCTGCCGATAAGTTTGACCTTGCCATTGATTACGACAGCCTGACCGAGGCCGGTTCTATCATGGGTTCCGGCGGCATGATCGTCATGGACGAGAACACCTGCATGGTCGATGTCGCAAGGTACTTCATGCACTTCCTCAAAGACGAGTCGTGCGGCAAGTGCTTCACCTGCCGCAAGGGCACGCAGCGGATGTACGAAATTCTCGACGATATTTCCAAAGGCAAAGGCACGCTGGAGCATCTGGACCTTCTCGAAGAACTCGCAGTTACAGTCAGAGATACGACGATGTGCGGCCTGGGCCAGACTGCGCCGAACCCCGTACTCTCCACATTGCGGTACTTCCGGGGCGAATATCTCGAACACATTGAAAAGAAGCGATGCCCGGCAGGCGTGTGCAAGGAACTTATCCGCTATTCGATTAGTGAGAACTGCGTGGGGTGCCAGGCCTGCGTTAAAGCCTGCCCGGAAGGTGCGATTACGGGCGAGAAAAAACAACGACACACGATCGATGCCGCCAAGTGCATCAAGTGCGGAGCGTGCAGGAGCGCCTGTAAGTTTGAGGCAGTGGATGTGATGTAGCGTCTTGAATGAATACCGAACGCCGGGAGGCTTTAGAGATACCGATGGTTAATCTTACCATTAACGGATTGAATGTTTCAGTCGAAAAAGGCAGCACCGTGCTGGAAGCGGCGCGGTTTTTGGGATTTCCCATCCCGACGCTGTGCCATATGGACGGTCTGTCGCCCTACGGCGCCTGCCGGTTGTGCGTGGTGGAGATCGGAGAAGGCTCCAGGGCAAAACTCGTATCCTCCTGCACCTACCCCGCCGAAGAAGGCCTGAAGGTGCGTACCGCATCCTCGCGTGTCATTCGCGCGCGCAAGATGGTTCTGGAACTCCTGCTGGCTTCCTGTCCGCAGTCCAAAACGATACAGGACCTTGCTTCGGCACACGATGTGCGCCGGCAGCGATTCAGGCAGGAGCATGAGGATTGCATCCTTTGCGGGCTGTGCGTGCGGATGTGCGCCGAGCAGATGATGGCCAAGGCCATCGGCTTCCGCAATCGCGGCGAGAAGAGAAGCATCGGAACGCCGTTTGACGTCAAGTCGGACGTCTGCCGGCTGTGCGGTGCCTGCATGTATGTCTGCCCGGCCTGCCAGCTCCGATGTACCTACAACGAACCGGAAAAGGCAATCTGCGGCGGCTGCGCAAATCTGTCCCCGCCTTGTGTTGAGAAAGACCAGTTCGACGACATGATGTGCTATCTGGACCCTTGTGTCGCCTGCGAGATACAAAAAGATAAATAACAGAAAAGAAGGAGTCGAATACAATGTCTGTTACGCTTTCGAAGATAAACGCCTCGGCTGCAACTCTTACGAAGAACCGAACGGAAGGTTCCGTTACGCCGGCATCGGGCATGTGCGCAACCTGTGTGGATGGATGCATCGGCATGTGCGAGATAGGCAAGAGCGCCTATCGCGGCCACGAGGTTATTTACCCCCAGCCCTACGGCGTGATAACCACTGCGGCCCAGAAGACCTATCCCATCGACTACTCGCACTTCAACATCATGGGAACGGCAGTCGGCGCGCATGGTATCGAGGCCGACAGCGACAAGGCCGTCTTCCCCGCCGTCAATCTGGAAGTCGCCTTCGGCCACGACAAGGGGCTGAAGTTCCGTCTTCCGTGGCTCATTCCGGGCATCGGCTCGACGAACATCGCAAAGAACAACTGGGAAGGCCTGGCCATAGGGTCCGCTCTGGCGGGGACCGGGCTGACCATTGGCGAGAACGTCGTCGGGATGGATTCCGAGTCCGTCATCAAAGACGGCAGGGTAATCGATACGGTTGATCTGAAACGCTGAGTGAGGCTTTACAAGGATCATCAGCGCGACGGCTACGGCGCTATTGTTTTGCAGGCGAACATTGAGGATACCCGGCTTGGCGTGCAGGAATACGCTATTGATAAACTCGGCGTCGAGTGCGTGGAACTCAAATGGGGTCAGGGCGCAAAAAACATCGGCGGCGAAGTGAAAATCACAGACCTCAAAAAGGCCCAAATGCTTTACGACCGCGGATATATAGTACTGCCGAATCCGACCGATCCTGACGTTATCAAGGCCTTCGAGCATGGGGCGTTCAAGGAGTTTGAGCGGCATTCGCGTGTGGGCATGGTCGCCGAAGAATCGTTTGCCAGGCGAGTTGAGGAATTGCGAAGCGCAGGCGCTAAATACGTCTTCCTCAAAACCGGCGCGTTTCGACCCGCGGATTTGGCAAGGGCGGTCCTCTTCGCCTCGCGTTACAAACTTGACCTTCTTACCGTCGATGGCGCCGGCGGCGGAACGGGCATGAGTCCATGGCGCATGATGAATGAGTGGGGCGTCCCACCCGTCGAACTGCACTCGCTTCTGTATCAGTACACCAAACGCTTTGCAGACAGGGGCGAGCATGTGCCCGCACTCGCTCCTGCCGGCGGCTTTGTCTTCGAGGATCAGATTTTCAAGGGACTGGCCCTTGGCGCGCCGTTCACGAGGCTGATCGGCATGGCCCGCGCCCCTATCGCCGCGGCAATGGTGGGCAAGACGATCGGACGCACAATCGACGACAACCAGATTCCGGTGTACATCGAACGCTTCGGTAATTCGAAGGATGAAATTTTTGTAACCGCAAGCGAGTTGCGTAAGGAACTGGGAGACAAAGAGTTTGAGAAACTGCCGACCGGCGCGCTGGGGCTTTATACCTATTACGAACGTCTTGCCCAGGGCCTGCGCCAGATAATGGCCGGCAGCCGGAAGTTTGCTCTGGAATACATACAGAGGGACGACCTGGCAGCACTGACGCGCGAGGCGGCAGAGGTTAGTGGAATACACTATATCACGGACGTGGATAAGGAGGAGGTCGAGACAATTCTTAACGGGTGAAACCCCCGTGTAGTGTTTTTAACCACTTTGTCTTACGTGCGATGGTTACAGGACGCCTTGGTTCGACTACCTTCTCGTCTGGCGTGTACGGTTCGTTCAGGTACCCGAAAGTGCTTGCAGCTGCAATGCCACCGGACCACTTCTGGTTGCAGATGTTCTTGACCGCTACAAGGTTCGGCGGATTCAATTCTGAAACGCGACACTGAGTAAAACAAGTGGCATCGCAAGGGTTGTTCGATAGGTTTAGT
>CAYUYD010000170.1:0-6170 GCA_964449105.1 uncultured Planctomycetaceae bacterium
AGAACCACGGGGTTGCCCGATAGTGTTCCGGCCTGGTAAACATCGCCGAGTGGAGCGAGTCTTTCCATCACTTCTCGTCGGCCTCCGAAAGCGCCGACCGGCAGTCCGCCGCCGATGATCTTGCCCAGCGTCGTAAGATCCGCTCGGACGCCGTATCGCTCCTGCGCCCCGCCCCAGGCAATCCGAAATCCGGTAATCACCTCGTCAAAAATCAGCAAGGCCCCGATGCGGTTACATAATTCCCTCAGGCCCGACAGGAAGCCATCTTGCGGGGCAACCACGCCCATATTGCCAGCCACCGGTTCGACAAGAATACATGCGATGTCCTCCCCGTGCGACGCGCACAGCGCCTCGACGGATTCCAGATCGTTGTACCGCCCCAGAAGCGTATCGGAAACGACGGAAGGAGGCACACCGCTGCTTGCCGGCAGGCTGAATGTCGCCAGGCCCGATCCGGCTTTGGCAAGGAAGGGATCACTGTGACCGTGGTAACAGCCTTCGAACATCACGACCTTGTTTCGACCGGTGTAACCACGAGCCAGTCTTACCGCGCTCATGACGGCTTCGGTGCCGGAGTTCACCATGCGCAGCAGTTCAATGGACGGATAGGCCTGGCGGATCAATTCAGCCAGTTGTGATTCTACTTCGGTTGACATGCCGAATCCGCAGCCTCGACTGACGGCTTCCTTGATGGCGTCCTGAACTTCCGCATCGGCATGGCCGAGAATAATCGCCCCCCACGACATCAGAAAGTCGATGTAGCGGTTTCCGTCCATGTCATCAAGGTATGCCCCTTCTCCACTCGCGGCGAAGATCGGCGGCATCCCCACAGCGTTGAAGGACCGCACCGGACTGTTCACCCCGCCGACGATGGACCGGCAGGCCCGTTCGAATTGGTTTTCGCTTACTCTGAAAGCCATTGGCATACCTCTTGAGCAAAGTACGTGATAATCGCGGTGGCTCCTGCCCGCTTGATGCAAAGCAGAGATTCAATGACGGCGGCCCGCTCGTCCAGTGCACCGGCTTGACCGGCGAGTTTAAGCATGGCGTATTCGCCGCTGACCTGGTACGCCGCCAGCGGCAGCCGCGTGGCGCCTCGAAGTTCCTTCAATACATCCAGGTACGGCATGGCGGGTTTGACCATCAGCCAGTCGGCACCCTCTGCCTCGTCCAGAAGCGCCTCCCGAAGCGATTCGGCGGTGTTGGCGGGCGGCAACTGGTAAGACCGCCGGTCGCCGAAGCCCGGTGAACATTGGGCCGCCTCGCGAAACGGCCCGTAGAAACTGGAAGCGAACTTGACGGAATAGGACATGATAGCCGTATCGATCAGACCCGCCCCGTCAAGCCGCGATCGTATGGCTGACACCTGCCCGTCCATCATCGCCGATGGGGACACCATGTCGGCTCCGGAGGCTGCGTGCAGTTCGGCTATTTTCGCAAGTAACTCCAGCGTTCGGTCATTGTCCACCTCTTTGCAATCCGTGAGAACCCCGCAGTGGCCGTGACTGGTATATGCGCATAGGCAGACGTCGGTAATAATCGCCAAGTCGGGTCTGACTTGCTTGATTTGCCGCACTGCCGAGGGGACGATCCCTTCGTCGCTAACAGCCGACGACCCGGTCTCGTCCTTGTCTTCGGGATCAGGCACGCCAAACAGAAGTACTGCCGGTATGGTCAGCGTCGAAACGATCTCCGGCAGCATGTCAACGCTCATACGCTGTACCCCCGGCATAGCCGGTATATCTTCCAACCGGTCCGGACCAGGGACGACGAAAAGTGGAAGGATAAGGTCGTCACGGCTGATTGTCGTCTGGCGGGCAAGGCGCCGCATCGACTCACTCCGCCTGGCCCTTCGCATTCTGATCTTAGGATACATAGGGTCTGACCACCTCTGCTTCGATTCCCAGGCGGTTTAGTTCCGCCCGCGTTACCTCGCCGATACACCATACTCGTTGTTTGAACCCATCCGGGCCGTAAGCGTTCCACCAAGCCTTTACTCCGGATGGGCTGACAAGATAGATCACGTCGTGGTCCGGAAGCGAGCGGCCCAGGCACGGGTTTGCTTCGACGCGATGCAGCGACAGGCGGGTAACGCTGCCTGTTTTCTGTTCGATCTTTTGTCGAAGGTCTCGCGGGGCATGGCTGCCTTGTACGAGAAGAACGGAACTGCCGGAAAGATCGCCCATGCCATGAAGAATCCCGCTGCTACCCGGTTCCTTCGGCACAATATCCGCTCGCAGGCCGTGTTCTGACAGCAGCATCGCCGTGCCCGCCCCGGCGGCGGTGATTGTGGTTTCGGCCATGACCCGTACGTCCCGACCATGAGCCTCCAAAGCCGCAACGAACGACTTGACGCCGACCCGGCTGGTGAAGATGACGTGATCGAACGCTCTCTGCTCAAGACCGGTCAGCACGTCAGGTACAGCCTCATAGCCTTCCTCGTTCCTGACGATCTGAAGCGCAGGCCAGTGGAGGACATCACCCAGGCTGAGGAAGTTAGCGGCATCCAGTCCGGTGAACAAGATGGTCGGTCTGTCCTCGAAAGCATCTGGGCGTATGGCTGCCTCCCCTATAAGCAGGATCGCCGGTGGCATGATATCGGCCTTGTCTGACCGTTCGACGATTTCGCAGAGGGGACTGAACACCCGTCTTTGCCACTTTTGCCAGGCGCGCTCCAGTATCGCAACGGGTGTGCTTGCGGGCCAGCCGTCTTTAAGCAGGCAAGCGACCACTTCGTCCAGCACGCCCACTGCCATGAATACAACCAGCGAATCGGCACGAGGAAAGGATTCGTTCACCGCACCGCCGGCACATCGGGCCGTTACTACGGCGAACGACCTGCCAGTCTCGCGGCGGGTCAGTGCCATAGCCGCAGCAGCGGGTCCGGCAGTAGCTGCGCTTGGGCCTGGAATGACTTCCCATAAAATGCCCCTGCCGGAGAGAAACTCCAACTCCTCCATCCCCCGTCCAAACACGAGCGGATCGCCGCTCTTAAGCCGGGCGACGACCTTCCCGGCCTGGGCTGAGTCGGCCATCAGGTTGTTGATCTCCGCCTGCGTTTTATGGCCTTCTTCGTCCCCGATCGAAATGATCGTCTTTCCGTCAACGCCTATGCCCAGGTCCTGCAGGAAAGATTCGGACACGAGACGGTCGCAGACCACAACCTGCGCCTGACGCAGGGCCCGGCATCCCCTAACGGTAATCAGGTCCGCCGAACCAGGTCCGGCTCCAATGAGATATACTTTTCCTGCCGCCATGCCGGTTACTGCCACCTTTCCGCCAAGTCTAACGGTTCAAGGAACCGCCTAAGTTCCATATCATCCTCACGAACGACCAGTGCCAGCGAGCCTTGACCCGGTGCTGGTGGGAACGTTGCCGTCGAAAAAACCTCGGAAATACGCCCCTGCATACCTAGGCGAATCAATCCCGCAGCCGCTAGAAGTAGCGCGTCGAATCGGCCTGCGTCCATCTGGCGAATCCTCTCCGGGACATTGCCACGAACGTTCTCAGCCAACAGGTCAGAGCGAAGCACTGCCAACCCTGCCCTCCGCCGCTCACTGGAGGTGCCGACCAGTGCCCCGGGCGGAAGTTGACTCAGCGTCGCGCCGTTGCGACTGACCAGGCACTCCCACGGCGAGACAGAAGGCAGAATGGCCGCTACGCAAAGCCCCTTCGCAGGACGAGCCGGAAGATCCTTGGCGCTGTGCACCGCCAGGTCGGCCTGGCCCGTCAGCAGCGCTTCATCCACCTCGCGCGTGAAGAAATCGTCCTGCTCTACCTCCGGCAGAGGAGTACGCCGATCCCGATCCCCGGGAGTCTCTTTCGTGGCGATGGTGCAGGGGACGCTCGGGTCAAGCGATTCGATAAGGGTTACGACTTCCTGCAACTGGACTTTCGAGAGCGCACTGGGGCGCCCAACGATCCGGATAGTGTCTTCAAAGCGGGCGGGCGGGCGCCTTTGTGCCTGCCAAAGTATCGTATGTTTGACGACCAGATTTTCTGCCGTGGCGATGCGGGCAGCCTCTTTGCCGCCGACGCATCCGCCGATTTCCTCGGGACCAAAATACGCGCCGGACCCTGCGGCACGACGAAGTAGATCGTGCCCGCCCTCAAGGTCAATGATGGCGACTCCGCCGTTGCGAACACGCTCCGAAATCTGCTGCATCTCTCTCGGCGGAACCTCCTCGCACAGGATCAGCACTTCGGCCGAACCGAGAAACTTCCCAATGTTATCCCTCGTGACCGTCCCAGGCGGCAAGTCCGACCTGGACGGATCTGCAGCACCGGCCCGTTTGGAACAGGGCGTTACCGTAAGGCCACGTTCCCCGAGTCGCTGCACCAGGGCGGTCCCTATTTTGCCGCAGCCGACCACCAGTGTACGCCCGGTAGATATGTCGGAAGTAAGTTTGACCGCCAGTTCTATCACGGCCTCGACCCATCCTTTTTTCGCAGGGACCAGACCGGACTCTTTTCGAATCCTGCTCTGTGATTGCATCGCCGAGGCGAATATCTCGGCCAGGGGCGATCCCTCGCCGGCCAACTGTCGGCATAGGGCAGACTTGACCTGTCCGACGATCTCCGTCTCGCAGAGCAGGGGCGAATCAAGCCCCGACAGCACTCGAAGAAGATGGTGATACGCCTTCGGGCCTTGCTTTTGCCGCACGTCCGGCATGCCCTGATTACCTGTGGTTTTGCCGGCGTGGCGCAGCAGAAACCTGCGGATCTCTCCGATGTCCGCTCGCGGTGTTTCAGAAAGAAAATAGCACTCAAACCGCCGACATGTCGCCAACACCAGAACATCCCTGACGGGCAAGTCGATTTGCTCATCCGAGGCTAGTCGCAAGAGAGATCGGAAGAGATCGGAGAGCACATCGCCGCACTTAATGCTGATCACGCCCAGTTGCAGCCGGCGCCGACCATTCCGGTGTCGAAGTATGGCCGCCAGTTCGTCTCGCAATCTCTTTGATTGTCGGCAGTCCCTGCCGCTGGAATGCACCGCTACGGTCAGACCGTCCTGCTCGTGCCGGGCTGGGAATATTACGCGAGAAAACCGACCTGCCGATGCCACGCAGGAAAATACACCAAGGCGTTCGGAATCCTGTCCGATTCGGATGTTTAGGGCGGAATCCGACGTTGCGGCGATTACGAAGACAAAACCATCAAGATGCTCCGGCGCATAGCGCCGCCGCCGCCACAAGACTTTCCCCTCCGAAACCATCAACGCCAGTCGTTCGCACAACACCGGCGCCAGCACGCTGACCTTCGCGCCGTATGAAGCCAGCGTTTCCGCCTTGCGAGCACCGACCCGTCCGCCACCCACAATCAGGCAAGCGATCCCCGCCATGTCGATCCCCAGTGGCAGGTATTGTTTGGCGTCCGGACTCGCACCTTTTCCTGGTTTGGGGGTCTCGTTCGGCGTGGAGACCGGATGACGCTCATAGTTCAGGATACTTTCCGACGTCCATAACATTCTGTTGTTACCTCATACGCGATACACAGCCGACCGGCTCCGACTTTCACATAATAAACATCCGTCGACTTCTTCAGCCAGCACATAATTTTTCACACACACCGATGCCCTTACCGCTGCCTTGGGTAATTGTTATCATTCATCCCCAAGTTCATCGAACAAATGTGGGGGGAAAATACTTTTTTACTAAAAAAATAAAAATTTTTACACTTTCACTTCAAACCTATCTGCTTATTTCATAAGAAATTACGAACATGGTACATTAGTTGTGTATAATTCCTCATCGGAATACTTGAGAATATGCTTGACAAACTCCATCCAATACCTCACTATGTCGATTGTGTAACTGATGTATCGGATAAGATGATAGGAACTTGTTCTGTAAATGTCAATACGCTTTGCAATCTTTATTGGAGTTAGCCAACAGGCAAGGCCTGTGATCCGGCGATTCGATGGAGTTCAGAGTGAGAAGTATTCGATACAGATTGTTCGGCCAACCCGGAAACCTTGATGACTGCATGGACCGGGCGAGCCAAACCCCGCCGATCCAAGTCGCTCTGGACCTGAAGAGGCGGGAATGGGTAGGCGCGGCCGACATGCTGGTCAATCTCATGGCCTACTATATTCATGAGCGGGTCTGGTTGCGAATCCGTTTTGGCAGAAAAAGGCCTCCTGAATACCAAATCTAGAATGTGAGATT
>CAYUYD010000171.1:0-6170 GCA_964449105.1 uncultured Planctomycetaceae bacterium
CGAAGGAAAAATCAAGACAAAACAACCAAAAATGCCGCAAGTATGGTAAGATACCATATATCTACACCACCATTCTTATGCAGTAATCGGGAAATCCGTAGTGGATTCGTTCACGCTGGACAAACTTGAATTCGATCGGGTCCGTCAGATTCTCACCCGCTTCTGCCGTTGCGCACTTGGCCGGAACCTCGCCGTCCGTATCGGTCCGTCGCGCAGGCCCGATACCGTCCGCCGGTGGCTGGAGGAAACCTCGCAGATGGTCCGTGCGCTTTGCGACGCCGGCCTGCCGCCGTTCGGCGGAATCACCGACATCCGCGAGAACCTTGACCGGGCGCATCCCGGCGGCGGTGCAGGCGGAGAAGATTTCTCAGTCATCGCCTCGTTGCTCGAAGGCGCAGGAGCGGTCCGGCAATGGGGGATGGGGCTGGACGAATCATTGAACCTGCTGCGAGAGACAGCCGGCAACCTGCCGGAGTTCCGGAAAGAACTCGACGCCATCCGCTCGGTGGTGGATTCGGGCGGCGGAATTTACGAGTCTGCCTCCGAGACGCTCGCCCGCACGCGCCGGGCGATCGAAGATGCCCGCCGACGCATCCACGAAGTAGTCTATGGCTACATTCGCAGGCCCGACGTGGCGAAAATCCTCCAGCACGCGACCGTTACGCTCCACGACGACCGGTTCGTACTTCCGGTAAAGGCAGAATACCGCCGGCAACTTCCAGGCGTAGTTCACCGCGCCTCCAACACCGGCGCGACCGTATTCGTCGAGCCGAACGAGTCGGTCGAACTGAACAATACGCTGGTAACGCTGATGGAGGCGGAGCGGCGTGAAGTCTCCCGCCTGCTGAACGAACTGGCCATCCTCATACACCATCGCCACGACGATATTACATCCGCCATGCGGACGCTGGCGCAGATCGACCTGCTCGCCGCCAAGGCCCAGTACGCATACGAGTTCGAGTTCACCTGCCCGGAGATTACCGATCGCGGCGGGCTGCAACTGCACCAGGCCCGCCATCCGCTGCTTATCGAGCAGGCCCATCAGCAGGAAAAACAACAGCAAACCGCGTTTTCTGTCGTCCCCATCGACATTCGCCTGGGGATGGATTTCGACATCCTTATCATTACAGGCCCGAACACGGGCGGCAAGACGGTGGCGATGAAGACGGTCGCCCTTCTGGCGATAATGGCCCAGTCGGGTCTGCACATCCCCGCCGGGCGAGACAGCACGCTTCCGGTATTCCGAAACGTCCTACTGGACGTAGGCGACGAGCAATCGCTCCAGCAGTCGCTATCGACCTTCGGTGGGCACATCCGGCGGGTGAGGAACATCATACGCCAGGCAGACCGCTTCAGCCTCGTCCTGCTGGATGAACTCGGTGCCGGAACCGACCCCGACGAAGGCGCAGCCATAGGACAGTCCGTCCTCGACGCCCTCCGTCGGGCGGGATGCCTGGCGATGGTCTCAACGCACCTGTCCGCTCTGAAGGCATACGCATTCAACCACGACCGCGCGGACAACGCATTGGTCGATTTCGATACGCGAACGCTCCGCCCGACTTACCACCTTCGCATCGGCGAACCGGGCGAAAGCCACGCCATCACAGTCGCTGCCGCCATGGGCATGCCAAAGCAGATGATCGCATCCGCCCGGAAATACCTCGGCGAAAAGGGCGGGGTATTCCGCAAGGCCATTCGCGCCACGTCGTCGGCCCGGCGGGCATCCGAAGACGCCCTCGCAAAGGCGCACACCGCCCGCCTGGCCTCTGAAGATACGCAGGAACAATACGAATCGAAACTGGCGGAGTTGTTCAAACTCCAGGAAAAGTTCGAAAACTGGACCGCCTCGCTGGCCGAACTGAAAGCCGGCGACGAAATCCACGTACCGTCCAGAGACAAGCCGGGCCGACTGGTCCGCATCCAGTTCAACAGGCAGATCGCCGTCGTCGATGTCGATAATGTGCAGGTCGAGGTCCCGCTGGCTGAACTGATGCCGGATATGGGGCAGAAAGGCATAAGGCAGGAGATTTCCAGCCTCCGCGAGCAGATAATGTCCCAGGCCCGCCGGACGGCTGAACTGCGCACGGAGGCGGAACACATCAAGCAGGAGTACCATAACTCGCTAACCCATCAGCGAAACCGGCGGCATCAGTTCGAGCAGTGGCTGGCGGAAATCGGAAGTCTAAAGGTCGGAAACATCGTGCCCATCTCGCGCCCGCCGGGAAAGGCAAAGGTGCTGGAACTGGACCTTCCGGGCGGGCGGGCGAAGGTCGAGACGGACAAAGGCCCGCTGTCGATTACGCTCCAGGAACTCTTCCCCCAGACCGGCCCGTTCGCCGTGCATCGACAGGAGCCGAGGCACAGGCCCCATAAGAAGAAACCCGACCGCCGGGACCAACCCGTCCATCACCGCCGACCCGACAGCGCCGCCGCCAAGGCCAGCCGTCAGGCAGTGCTGGCGACGGCGCCGGGCGAGAAAGTTTATGTCGTGCCGTTCCGCAAGATGGCTACGCTGATCCGGTTCAATCCTGACAGGGACCAGGCCGTCGTCCAGGCCAGCGCATTCGAGATGCAAATACCCATCGCCGACCTCGAACCAGCAAAGAAACCGAAATGATTGCCTGCCGTGAGCAGATTTCCCAGAAAGGATCAAAATGTGGGTAGCGTCCCCATGTTTCCCGGCATTGATAAAAGTCCTGGAGAGAAATACCGGCCTTCGGCTCTGAGGCTCAGGCTCGAAGAGAAGACCTGCCTACCGGCAGGCAGGCTACGAGACCGGATTATGTGGGCAGATGCCTTCACTCAAACAGCGTCGGTATATGTCCGTTCGTAAACTCCTCAAGCCCAAGTTCCTCGTGTCTCAATTCGTCAAAGCCCGCAAAATCGTCCACGCTCGCAATTTTAACCGGGTCGAACCCTTTCTTTTCCATCACTTTATCAACGAGGAAAAAAGTTTGAACACCGCCCTCTTTATCCAAAAGTTTTAGGGCCTTCTTGCGATCGTCAATCTGCTTCGCTTCGGCAAGGTGCTTACCTTTCACATCAACGACAATCCACTTTCCGTTGATGAACGCAAGAAAGTCTGGATAAAACGGCGCTGGCTTCACCTCAACCGGATATTCGGTTTTCGGCTCGTTCCTCACCCAAAAACGTTTCTTCTTCTTATCCAAAGAGCATAAATGCTCAAGTGCGTCTGCAACCAATTTCTCCGGCGGGGAATCAAACTTCACATAGGGCCTGATGGAATACTGATACCCCTCAACAATAATTCCTTTCTGTTGCAAATGAGAGGACATTGCTTGGTGGGAAGAAATCAGGTTGAGTGTATGCCCCTCGCACTCCCGCACTGTTACCGTTGTATCTACGAATATGTCTTTTACATTCTTTTTTCTGAAAGTAAATTCACTCTTGAACATCAACTCAAACGATTTTCTGCCGTAAAACTCAATGATGTTTTTCTTCAACGCTTTGAGTGCTCGCTTGTAATCTGCGCCATAAGCGGTATCAACCTGTATGCCTGCGTTGATGATCTCCTCAATCAGCTTTTTCGCTGTATCGAAAGAATTATTTCCGATGAATGAGCCGGTTTGCTCTATGAAATCCAACGCCCAACGTGCGATCTCGTCTTTCGGTATAGTTATCGTCCGTCGCGTTGTCGCCGGTTTGTCTTTTTGTATATCAATCTCATCACTCGTAATTTCTGCATAATCAACCATAGCCCACACTTCCGGCCTCAACACTTTTTCGCCTTTTGAAAGGCCGCATACTTCGTCTATAAACGACGCAACGACTAACGATTTGTCCTTCAACGCTTCCTCAAAACTTTTTCCGGTGGCAAGCGACGTTATCCGTAGAATCGGTATTTCATAATCGTCAATAATTTTTCGATTGACTTTGTTTTCCTTGTCCTCTTCCTCTGTCGGGATCTCAACGCTTTCCGGCGACAACTCTAGTTTTTCTCGTATTTCTTCAACAATCTTGTCAAAACGCCGACCTCTATCGCAAATCACATGCAGAATCTCGCTCTGCTCTTTCAAGTCGTGCCCTAAAATGTCAAACTCCCGCTTTTCTTTGTAAAGCCGCAATCCTCGGCCGATAAGTTGCGCCGCCGCTAAACCGACTTTCTCAACAGTATCGCCTAAAACTACAATGGTATAAAAGTTGTCGTAATCTACGCCCTCGGTGAATATGCGAACCTGATTGACGATCTCGGCCTTATTGTCGTCAAGCGATTTATAGTCGGTCCACACTTCTTCTTCACTTTTGTTCTCGCTGTGAATGGTGAAAACCGACTTTGCAATTTGCAACAATTTTTTAACCAACTCCGGTTTATTTTTCGGCGTGTATTGCCGCACAATTTTAGCAATATCAGTTCCTTCTCTTTTCACTTGCTCCCATACATCATCAAGCTCGCCTGGAGCCGAATCCGGCCAATTATTGAGATAACTATCCACCGCGTCAGCGTGCTTGATCGATCTCGCTTTTGTGAGCAACATCGTCTTTTTCACTGGCGCATTAACCGCGGCAAGCGATTCTCGTTTGAGCAGGTGAATCAACATGCCCCAGATCAGTTTTTGCTTGTCGCTATCGGTTACTTCGTCCGTTGGTTTTTCGTCGCCCGTGCCACATCCAACGGCAAAAATTCTTTTTCCATATCCCTCGTTGATATATCTCTGCATCGGATACTTGTATAGATTGTCCTGTCCAAAACTCTCGCTCCCGCCCTTTTCAATTGATGTGGCGGTAAACTCAAGAACAACACTCGGCAGAAAATCTAAGATCGCCTCTGTCGTTTTCTTTTGTTGGTAGTGGTGTGCTTCATCGGAAATAATGACTGGCCGGCGGTCTCTCAAAAACTCAACGAACGATATTGTGTGATTGCCGCTTTTGTCCCGCCACAAAGAATCTTCAAGTGGCCGCCTCACATAGGGGACGCCCTTCATAGTATCTTCGCCTTCTTTTTGGCCTGACGATGCGGCTTTGTCGTAAAATTTCTGCATGTTGAATACATAGAAAGAAATGTTCCGATCTTTCTCGTAGTTGCAGGTTTTGTCCCGATACGAATTGCCGGTTACCAGGTTATAGGTCAAGTTCCATCCGTCGCCAAAAATGCTTTTCACCGCGCGCGGCGTAAAGTTTTCTACCGTCTTATCAAACAAAATTGTGTTTGGCGTCAAGATCAGAAAGTCCTTATGGCCCCTCTGCCACAAGTCCATAATGACTGCGCCCATCAAAAGCGTCTTACCGGAGCCGGTCGCCATCTCAAAACCGACTTTGTGCCACTGTACAACCTTGTCGTTATCGGTTTTTGCTTCCTGAATCGTTTTTTGCTTCAAACTTCTGCTGTCAAAACCATTTTTCCAAAACAATTGAAATGCGCTCAATGCTTCTATCTGATAGGGACGCAAAGCAAACTTGAGCAAATGTTGCGTCTTGTCATAATTTTCAATCGTTTTCGGCGATGCTGAACCAACCGCAATTTTATATTGCTGATCTTGGCTCACTAAATCATAATAAGTTTGCTTTTTCGTACTCATATTAGGTTATATTCTCTCAAAATTGCGGCGGGTATTTTTTTAACAAGAATTCTATCATCCAACGACTCCGGCGGCACGGAAACCGCCATATTAGTAAAAATCGTCAGGTGTCTGAATTTTTCTTCCTCTAAACCAGCGACGATTTTTTCGTATAATTCTGCAGTTAGGGTTTTTACCTTTCTCGTAGCAAACGAAAGTGCAAAGTTATACCGTGCGGACTGGTGTTTACCGAGATACATGTTTTCTTTTTCCAGCCACTCTGCTTTCACCGGTCGGTATTGGAAGTGCAGAAAGACCGCCTCCGCCATTTCTTCGGCCTTGAGCGACCAGTTCATATCCTGTTCATGTATCACGCTCTCGCCAAGTTGGTAATATTTGAAACCACCGCCACCTTGCCAATCAACATCTTTACTGATGCCTGACTGATCTTTGCCGGAGATAACTCGTTGCATCCTAGGAATAATAAGCTTGTCCGCATGCCGACCAATTTCTGTCATAATCCATCTGCGACCCATTTTATGAGCTACGGCGCCAGTAGTGCCGGAACCAGCAAATGAATCAAAGACTAGATCATCCTTTTCGGTTGACATATTTATTATTCGCCAGAGTAATTTTTCCGGTTTTTTACTCTTT
>CAYUYD010000172.1:0-4566 GCA_964449105.1 uncultured Planctomycetaceae bacterium
ACACGCATGCCCATCAGGTCGAGCCGAAGCAGCAACTTTTCCAGTCGTTTCTGTAGTTCAGGCATTTTCATACTCCGTATCAGCCGAATCGGCCGGTAATGTAGTCCTCGGTTTGCTTGTTTTTGGGATTCGTAAAGACATCCCGCGTCAGGCCATACTCAATCAGTTCACCCAGGCAGAAGAACGCGGTCCGGTCGGATACCCGTGCGGCCTGCTGCATGTTGTGCGTTACGGTCACGATAGTATAGTTCGCTTTCAGTTTACGGATCAGTTCCTCGATCCGGCCGGTTGCGACCGGGTCCAGGGCCGAACACGGTTCGTCCATCAGGAGCACCTTGGGCTTGGTCGCCAGCGCCCTTGCGATGCACAGCCGCTGCTGCTGCCCGCCGGAAAGCGCCAGTGCCGAGTTCTTCAACTCGTCTTTGACCTCTTCCCACAGGACTGCGTCTCGCAGGCATTGTTCCACGACTTCGTCAAGCCGACTGCGTTTGCGAATACCCTGTAGCCGCGGTCCGTATGCAATATTGTCGTAGATACTCTTGGGAAACGGATTGGGCCTCTGGAAGACCATGCCGACCTGCTGGCGAAGGTTGACGAGGTTGACCCGCTTGTCATAGACGTCTTGGCCGTTGACGGCGAGCTTTCCAGTTGCACGCGTATGAGGGATCAGGTCGTTCATGCGATTGATGCTTCGCAGGAACGTGCTCTTTCCGCAGCCGCTGGGGCCGATAATGGCCGTTACCGCATAGGGATAAATGTCCATAGTAATATCCTGAACGCCCACCTTCGGACCGTAGTAAAGGCAGAACTTTTCAGCAACGATTACCGGATGAGCGTCTCGATGCTCCACCCGCCTGCTCTGGTCCGGCAGGGCATGGGCGAACTTGTGTACCTTCTGCATACCATTTGGTACTTTAGTATCTGCCACATTTACCATAGACGCCTCACTCAACTTCCTAATGTCTCTTCTTTCGTTTCTAAATCTGCAACCGTTTATTGACCACGGAGTTTTGCTTCGAGTCTTCGTCGAATAATGATAGCCCCCAGGTTCAGCACCAGCACAAGCGCTATCAGCGCCATTACCATTCCGTACTGCTGGTGTGGGACCATTGCGGCGATCCGGTCGCCGACGGCGATGTCGTAACTACCGTAGGACAGCGTTCTGGTTGGCTGGGTGAGAGTTTCGGGGATCGGCCCCAGCGCCACTGCTGCGGTGAACAATATCGGGGCCGTTTCGCCGGCTGCGCGGCTTATGCTTAATATGATGCCGGTCAGTATGCCCGGCGCAGCGGCCGGCAGCGTTACAGTTACGAACGTCCGGAACTTCCCCGCCCCCAATGCCAGCGACGCCTCCTTGTAGGACCGAGGCACTGCCCGGATTGCCTCTTCGCTGGCGCGGATCAGCACCGGCAGGACCAATACAGCCAGCGTCAGCGCGCCGGCCAGGATGCTCGAACCTCTCGGCAGCCCCAACTTCGGCTGGAGATACAACACGAAGAACGCCAGCCCGAACAGGCCGAATACAATGCTGGGCACTCCGGCCAGCGTGTTGATGCACGTGCGAATGACTCGGACGAACCGGCTGTCGCCGGCGCATTCGACCAGATACCCAGCCGCCGTTACTCCCAGCGGGATCGCAAAAAGCATCGACAGAACCGCCAGCAACAGCGTACCGAGGATCTCAGGCCCGACGCCGCCGAAGAAATGCCCCGGTGTGCTGTCGTCGAGAAAATACTGCCAGTAGAACGTCCGCTGCGGGCGGAGCATCTTTTCGAGATTCTGCTCGGCCATCGGGAACAGCCGGGTAAGTTCCGTCCCGGCAAACTGTTCTGCCCGACGGGTCCGAACCTTCTTTAACGGTTTGTCCGGGGTGGCCTGCTCGACCCACGTCTCTACCCACAGCAGGCGGTCCAGCAGGAGTTGTGCACGGTCCCATCGCGTGGCCCCGTACTGAAACTGTGCCAGATCAGGCGTTGTCTCGCCCGGGCGCGGGCCAAGCAACTCTTTGACGATCTCCTGAACCTCGTTCAGTGATCCGAGATATTCGGCCCGGCGGGTCAGGTCCACCGTGGCGACTACCTGTTGGTAATCTCCGGCTAACTCAAAGAACCGTTCGGCTACCGAGCCGGCAAGCCGTTTGTCGTCTGCATGTTCAAGTACGTAATCGAGGCTCTGCTTCGCTTCGTTGGGGTTTGTCGTTTCGTATGCCTCCAGCAGGCGGTTACGTAGCCTCTTGCCGACGGACTTCAGCGAAGACGCTTCTTCGGGCGTGATCCCGCCGTTCTCGACCTTGTTGCGAAGTTGGGTCTTGAACTGCCTGTATAGGTACTTGGCCTGGTCCTGGGTCTTGCTGGTATCAATCCCGGCTGCGAAGCGGTCGAGCAGATCATACACATTTTTGCGAACCTGGGCGGCCTGGGCCAGTTCGGCATCAAGCGATGCACGCTTTCCTCGTCCGTGCATGTCGTATTGCATTTTGCGGAATTCAACCGTGCCTCGGAACACCACAGCCCCGGCTCCGCGCCAAAGCAGCGGACCCAGGATTAATACCAGCGCCCCAGTCAACAGCAGTACCGACAGGCCTGAAACGGCGGTGAAGGTCTTGTCGCTAAAGAGCCGAAGACGCCTTCTCATTTAGTGCCTCCCCTGGCGCGCCTGGCCCGCGAGAGGAAGTACTCGCCGATAAGGTTCAGCGTAAATGTGAACACCAACAGCACAAAACCCAAGGCAAAGAGACAATGATAGTGTTGAGAGCCTTTGACGGTCTCGCCCATGTCGCCTGCGATGGTCGCGGTCATGGTCCGCACCGATTGGGTTATATTCCACCACGGCGACGGTACCTGGGCGGCGTTGCCGGAGGCCATCCAGACCACCATGGTCTCGCCGATGGCACGCATCATGCCGAGGATGATGGCCGCGATGATGCCGCTGTGAGCGGCGGGTATGACGACTTTAATCATTGTTTCCGCCCGCGTTGCCCCAAGTGCGTAGGAACCCTCGCGCAGTTCCCGTCCAACGGCCGTCAGGGCATCTTCGGCGATGCTGATGATCGTCGGAACGGCCATGATCGCCAGGATGACCGACACATTCATCGCATTGCGACCAGAGGGCACCCCGAGGTTCTTCTGCATCCACGGGGAAAGGACAAGCACAGCGAAGAACCCATACGCCACAGACGGGATCGCCGCCAGCAACTCGATAATCGGCTTGATGAGTTGGCGGAGACGGAACGGGACGATGTCGCTGAGGAACACAGCAGCGCCCAGTCCGATCGGCACGGCGATAATCAGCGCTCCGGCCGTTACGTACAGCGACCCTGCCAGCATCGCCAAAGCCCCGAATTCCGCCGGCTCGGCAGTGGGGTACCAACTCGCGCTGCCCAGCAGTTTGCCGATCCTGCCGCCGGCAAGGAAAGGCCAGGCCTCCCGCGTGATGAAAACGAATATGAGAATAACCGCCAGGACTGATGCGCAGGTTATCAACAATAGCAGGATTTTACCCGCCACCGTTGCCAAATACCCCGTCAAGTCCTGTCCCGGAGTCAGCAGCAGCGGACGGTCAAAATCGGACGCTGCTGCGCGCTCGGTATGTAAAGTCGCCTTTGACATCTACGATGCTTCTCTTGAATCAATAATTTGTTGCCGGCACAAAACCCTTTGCCTCGATAACCTCCTGACCCCTTTCGGTCAGGTGGAACGTTACAAAGGCATGGACAGTCGAGCCGAGTTTCGGATAGCCGTTGGTGAACATAAACAGCGGCCTGCTTATCGGGTACGTACCGGTGGCGATTGTCTTTCGCGCCGGCATCACGCCGTCGATCTTCAATGCCTTGACGTTTTTATCCACGAAGCCCAGACCCACGTAGGCGATTGCCCCGGCAGTGGTCTTGACGCTGGCGTGGGCCTGCGGGTTGGAGTTGACGTATTCGACGCCGGTGGCCATCTTCTGCTTTTTCATGACAAGCCCGTGGAACGTCTCGTAAGTGCCCGAAGAGGTGTCCCGGCTGATGACGACGATGGCCTGGTCGGCCCCGCCGATTTCCTTCCAATTGGTAATCTCGCCCTTGTATATCTTGCGGACCTGTTCGATGCTGAGTTCCTTAACCGGATTGGAAGGGTGCACAACGACGCATACGCCGTCCATCGCCACGGCGTGGGCGACCGGCATTATGCCTTTCTCGACGGCTTTCTTGAATTCCTCGGGCTTCATGAACCGGCTCATCGTCGCGATGTCGCATCGTCCGTCGATCATCGCTGCCGCCCCGTCGCCGCTTCCGGTCTTCTTGACGGTGATGCTTACGTCATTGTACTTCTTCCCGAACACCTCGGCGAAGGCGTCGGCAATAGGTCCGACGGTCGTCGAACCTTCAATCTGCAACTTCGTTTTCTCCTTCGCCGCGGACTTCTCGTCCGCACCGGCCCCACATGGAACCATGCACAAAGCCACAACCAGCACCAGCCGCACAACCTTCTGCCATTGCTTCTTCATCTCGACTCTCCTCAAAAAGGGGTTTCCGATTTTTCACGTCCGACAACGGCTGCATTATCTGATGTGATTGTTAAGTCC
>CAYUYD010000172.1:4576-6107 GCA_964449105.1 uncultured Planctomycetaceae bacterium
CCGAAGCGCTAATATTGCGCTAATGCGTTCAAGGGCGGTTGCGGGATGATTGAAGGTGTTGTTAGAATGACCGGCGATGTCGAAGAAACGCATCATCATCGTCGAGGATGAACCCGACATGGCCGAACTGGTGGCCATGAGGCTTCAGCGCGAAGGATACGACGTCGAGACGGTCGGCGACGGGGCCGAGGCGCTGGAGATGATTCGCTGCTCGCCGCCGGACCTGGTGCTGCTGGACCTGATGCTGCCGGGGATTCCGGGAACGGAAGTGGCGACGAAACTTCGTAACGACGCCCGCACCGCCGGCGTGCCCATCATCATGCTGACGGCCAGGAGCGAAGAGAGCGACATCGTCGTCGGGCTGCACCTCGGAGCCGACGATTACATAACAAAACCTTTCAGCATGTCGGTGCTTGTCGCTCGCATATCGGCCGTGCTGCGAAGGAGCCGGGACATCGCCGCAGCACGCGGGGAGGTGCTGGAGGTCGGCCCGATGCGGATAGACTTAGAACGCCATCTCGTGGAGGTCGGCGGCAAGGGCGTGTCGCTGACGCTGACCGAGTTCCGCCTGCTGGTGGCGATTGTCTCGGCCAAGGGGCGGGTGCTGGAACGCAATCAATTAATCGATCAGGCGCTGGGAATGGACACAGTGGTTACGGACCGCACCATCGACGTCCACCTGACAGCACTGCGGAAGAAACTCGGCAAGGCGCGTAAATACATCCAGACCGTTCGCGGACTGGGATATAAACTGGCGGATGAAAATGATACGGCATAGGTTCTTCTGGAAACTCTTCGCGGGCAACCTGCTGCTGATGGGAGTCATCCTCTCCGTCGGTGGACTTCTTTCGTATCGCCATCTCAACGCCAACTATCAGCGCGAAAACACCGAAGACCAACACCGCATGGCCCGGATATCCCAATTGCATTTCCAGCGTTCCTGGCCTCGCCCTGCGAGCGACATCGACGTTGAATGTAAGCAGATGTTCGGCAATTCGCCGATGCGAATGACCGTGATAGCCGCCGACGGCCGCGTCCTCGGCGACAGCCAGGCCGATCCGCTTACAATGGAGAACCACAAGACCGACGACAGGCCGGAGGTTATCGACGCATTGAGTGGCAGGAGCGGCCGGGACATCCGTTCCAGCGAAACCCTGGGGCTGGAATTCCGATATTTCGCCGAACCGATCAGGAAAAACAGCGAGGTCGTTGGCGTAGTCCGCGTAGCCATGCCCATCCGGGCAATTGCGGAGGGAAGAACCGTCATTCGCAACGCACTGCTATGGTCGGCTCTGGCTGCGGTGGCCGTTGCAGTTGTGATCGCGGGGCTGCTGGGATGGATATGGCATAGACCACTGGGGCAAATCACGCGGACAGCCAACAGGATCGCCACAGGGGACCTGACTGCAAAGGCGTACGTTCGTGGCTCGGACGAACTTGCCCAACTGGCCACTGCCCTGAACGAAATGCGTCAAAGCCTCGCCGCCCAGATTGATACGATTACCTCCCAGCGCGAGCACCTTTCCGCCGT
>CAYUYD010000173.1:0-6039 GCA_964449105.1 uncultured Planctomycetaceae bacterium
TACCTATAACATCACCGCCAAGCCGCCTTCGTGCATCGAAGCGGCGTAAAGAATGGAGCAGAACGATGGAAGAAACCTTGAAAGAAGCCTTACTCGACATTCGGTCTAAATTACAAAATCGGGTTTACGCAAACGAAGAACATGTTCGTTTGTCGTTGGTAGCGCGGATTCTGCAAAAACTGGAGTGGAAGATATGGAATCCCCAAGAGGTCAACACCGAGTTTGCGCCTGTGCGGAGCGAAGATAGCACAAAAGTGGATATTGCGCTCCTCTTAGCCCCCTCCCGGCCATCTGTATTCATTGAAACTAAGGCCGTAGGCGGAATTGGGAGCAACCTAGCAACCATTGAGCATCAGTTGCAGGGTTATAATCGCCAAATGGCCTCTGAGTTCTGCATAATCACAGACGGTCGTGTGTGGAAATTCTACTATCCACTAACACCGGGGGAATTTTGCGAGAAATGCTTCAAGACTTTAGACCTTTTGGAAGACGACATAGATGAAATCGAAGATAATCTCCAGATGTTCTTGAGTAGGTCATCAATCGCAAGCGGTGAAGCGAAAGGCAAAGCTAAGGACCTGCTGGATTTAACGCAAGTAGAAAAGGCCATGGAAAGACGTATTCCTGAGGCGCGTAAATTGGTCCAAGAGAATCCATTAATCAGTTTAGCGGGTGCGCTCGTCCAGTTAATGAAAGAAGAAAATTATTCCGTTTCTGAGGAAAAGGCGGCCAAGTTCATCCTAAAAATTGGAAAAATCGGTGGGAAGAAGCCGGAGTCAGTAGTTGGGTCACAGACTCCATATTCACCCGATGTGATCGAACTCGACCCTCATAATCCAGGAGGTCTCAGGTTTACGGAGAATGTTGAAGGCCAAGTGGGGGAGACAAAATGCCACAAATGGATTGGGTTGGTGCATACAGCGGTCGAAAAGGCATGGCGGAAAGAAGCCTCACTCTCAGAGTTGCAAAATTGTGGTCTCGGAAAAGGAGTGGTAGAAGGGAACAAAACAGACGAAGGTTTTACTCCGCTTCCACAATTAGGCATTTCTGTAAGAGGCTTTGCAGCAAACGACTCCTGGAAAATCTCATTGAAGATCGCCGAAATGCTAAATCTACCAATAGAAGTACGGTTTTCTTGGAGTAATAGGCCAGAGGCCGCTCATCCGGGGAAGAAAGGCATACTGCGATGGTCCCCCTAACAAACGTGAAAGGTCATTTTCCATGCCCAAACATTCTGACATTGACAAGGTAATGATTCTCGGTTCGGGTCCGATCGTAATCGGGCAGGCGTGCGAATTTGATTATTCCGGCACGCAGGCGTGCAAGGCCCTGCGCGAACTCGGCTACAGGATCGTGCTGGTCAACTCCAACCCGGCTACGATTATGACCGATCCGGGCATGGCCGACATAACGTACATTGAGCCGCTGACGCTGGAGGCCATGACGCGCATCATCGAGAAGGAGCGCCCCGACGCGCTGCTGCCGAACCTCGGCGGTCAGTCCGCGCTGAATCTTTCGTCGGAGTTGCACAAGGCCGGCGTGCTGGAAAAATACGGCGTGAGGGTCATCGGCGTGCAGGTGGACGCCATCGAGCGCGGCGAAGACCGCATCGCATTCAAGAACACGATGAACAGTCTCGGTATCGACGTGCCTCGCAGCACGGCTGTCTTTAACGTCGAGGACGCCGAGAAGGCGGCAGCCGACCTTGGATATCCGGTCGTAATCCGACCTGCCTATACGATGGGCGGCGCCGGCGGCGGGCTGGTTTATAACGTCGAGGAACTTCGCGTCGTCGCCGGCAGGGGAATCGCGGCAAGTCTCATCGGGCAGATACTCATCGAGGAGTCCGTCCTCGGATGGGAGGAACTGGAACTGGAGGTCGTCCGCGACGCCAAAAACCAGATGATCACCGTTTGTTTCATCGAAAACGTCGATGCGATGGGCGTGCATACGGGCGACTCTTTCTGCACCGCCCCGATGCTCACTATTGATAAGGAACTCCAGCAGCGGCTTCAGGATTATTCATACAGGATCGTCGAAGCCATCCAGGTAATTGGCGGCACGAACGTCCAGTTCGCTCACGATCCGAAGACCGGGCGCGTAGTGGTAATCGAGATTAACCCGCGCACCAGCCGGTCTTCAGCCCTGGCGTCGAAGGCGACGGGTTTTCCGATTGCGCTGATCTCGGCCAAACTTGCCGGCGGGATGACAATGGACGAAATCCCCTACTGGCGCGACGGTACGCTCGAGAAGTACACCCCGTCGGGCGATTATGTGGTGGTCAAATTCGCCCGGTGGGCCTTCGAGAAGTTCCGCGACGCCGAGGATAAACTCGGAACCCAGATGCGGGCGGTCGGCGAGGTTATGAGCATCGGAAAGACGTACAAGGAGGCGTTCCAGAAGGCCATCCGGTCGTTGGAGGACGGGCGCTACGGCCTGGGCTTTGCGAAGGATTTTAACAAACGCACACTGGATGAACTGCTGGATATGCTCCGCGAGCCTTCCAGCGAGCGCCAGTTCATTATGTACGAAGCCATCCGAAAGGGCGCTTCGATCGAACAACTTCACGAAATGACATACATCAAGCGGTGGTTCATCGAGCAGATGGCGGAGTTGGTCGAACTGGAGGAAGAGGTTCTCAAATACAAGGGCAAAGACCTGCCGGACGATTTGCTGATCCGCGCCAAGAAGGACGGCTTCGCCGACAAGTACCTCGGAAGGATACTGGGCGTCGCCGAATCGGACATCCGTCGGAGGCGGACCGGCCTGGGCGTCGTCGAAGGCTGGCATGCCGTGCCGGTCAGTGGCGTGAAGGAGGCTGCGTATTATTACTCCACCTATAACGCGCCGGATGCCGTCGGCAGCAGCGGCAGGCGGAAGGTAATGGTCCTCGGCGGCGGTCCTAACCGCATCGGGCAGGGAATCGAGTTCGACTACTGCTGCGTACACGCAGCCTTCGCCCTCCGCGACGAGGGGTTCGAGACCATCATGGTCAACTGCAACCCTGAAACCGTCTCGACCGACTACGACACCTCCGACAAGTTGTACTTCGAGCCGCTCACCGTCGAGGACGTGCTGAGCATCTACGAGAAGGAAAAGCCCGAAGGCGTCATCGTCCAGTTCGGCGGGCAGACGCCGCTCAATATCGCACAGGAACTCGCCGCAGCCGGCGTCAAAATCCTCGGCACCAGCCCCGACACTATCGACCTGGCCGAAGACCGCGACCGGTTCGGAAGGATGATGGGCAAACTCGGCATACCAATGCCGGAATCCGGTATGGCCAGCACGGTTGACGAAGCGCTGGAGATCGCCGGGCGGATCGGATACCCGCTGATGGTCAGGCCTTCGTTCGTGCTCGGCGGGCGAGGGATGGAGGTCGTCCACGACGAGGAGATGCTCCGGCGGTACGTCGCGGCGGCTGTCAATGTTACGCCGGAGCGGCCGATCCTCATCGACAGGTTCCTCGACAACGCCACGGAGTCCGAAGCCGACGCACTTTCCGACGGAACCGACACATTCGTTCCCGCCGTCATGGAGCACATCGAACTTGCCGGCATCCACTCAGGCGATTCTGCCTGCGTTATCCCTCCGATAAGCATTCCGGCAAAACACCTGAAGACCATCAATGAGTACACTCAGAGGATCGCCCGCGAACTCAAGGTCGTGGGGGTCATGAATATGCAGTACGCCATCGCCGACGACAAGGTCTATGTCCTCGAGGCCAATCCGCGTGCGTCGCGGACAGTCCCGCTGGTTTCCAAGGTCTGCGGAATCTCAATGGCACGCATAGCGACGCAGTTGATGCTCGGAAAGACCCTGGCCGGGATGAACCTTCAGCACAGGCACATCCCGTACTTCGGCGTCAAGGAGGCAGTATTCCCCTTCGCCATGTACCACGAGGTCGATCCGATCCTCGGTCCTGAGATGCGGTCCACCGGCGAAGTCCTGGGCCTGGCGGACTCGTTCGGCCTGGCGTACTACAAGGCAGAGGAGGGCGCCAAACAGATACTGCCTACCGAGGGCGCCGTCCTGATCTCCGTTTCCCCTTACGATCGTCCTGCCGTGCTGAAACCGGCCGGAAAGTTCGCAAAACTTGGATTCAGAATATTGGCGACCGAAGGCACCCATGCGTTCCTGACCCAAAACGGCATTGAAGCCGAGTTGATAAAGAAACTTAACGAGGGGCGACCTAACATCATCGACGCCATCACCAATGGCCGGATACAACTCGTGGTCAATACCCCAATCGGCAAACTAAGCCAGCATGACGATTCTTACATCCGTAAGTCGGCCATTAAGTACAAGATACCGTACATCACGACGCTCGCCGCCGCCGTCGCCGCCGCCGAGGGCATCGCCGCATATCGCAGCGGCGGAAGCAGCGTCAAGTCCCTTCAGGAGTACCACGCGGATATCGAGAGCGGTTGACGATTGGTTTCATAATGATGTTGACTAAGAAAGCGGGGCACCGTATCTTTTCTTAGTGAGTTCCGCTAGGAAAGCGGGCTTTCTCAAGGGAGCACGCTATGAAAGCCACCGGCACGTACATCACGGCATCGACGGCGGGTGAATCTTTCCGAGCCTTCGTGCCGAACCCGCTGCCGCCCGCCCCGCCTCTCCGGCTTGAGGACAGGGACCACGATCTGATCGAGAAGGCCAACCGCGCCCTCGGGCGGCTGGACGGTATCACCACGCTGCTGCCCGACGTTTCGCTGTTCCTGTATTTTTACGTCCGCAAGGAGGCCGTGCTGTCGTCGCAGATCGAGGGCACGCAGTCGTCCTTCTCCGACTTGCTCATGCACGAGGAACACCTGGCCCCCGGCGTTCCGCTGGACGACGTACAGGAGGTCAGCAACTACGTCGCGGCCATGAACCATGGCCTGAAGCGCCTGCGCGAGGACAATTTCCCGCTGTCGCTTCGCTTGATCCGTGAGATGCATGAAGTATTGCTCGCTAAAGGACGCGGCAGCGACAAGGCTCCCGGCCAGTTCCGCCGGAGTCAGAATTGGCTCGGCGGCACGCGGCCCGGCAACGCTCGGTTCGTTCCGCCGCCGCCCGACCGCGTGGCCGAGTGCATGAGCGACCTGGAGAAATTCCTGCATGACCAGCCGCAGCGAACGCCGGCGCTAATCAAGGCCGCGCTTGCCCACGTGCAGTTCGAGACCATCCACCCCTTTCTCGACGGCAACGGACGGCTGGGACGACTGCTCATTACGCTCATTCTTTGCGCCGAGGGGGCCATTCAACAGCCGCTGCTGTACCTCAGCCTGTTCTTCAAGCAACACCGCATGGAATATTACGACCGCCTCGATGCCGTTCGCCTCAAGGGCGACTGGCTCGGCTGGCTGCGGTTCTTCCTGGAAGGCGTACGTGAGACAGCCAGACAGGCAGCCGACACGGCCGGTCGCATCCTGAGTCTGTTCGACGAGGACCGCCGCAAGGTGGAAAACCTGGGCCGCAAAGCCGTATCAGCCCATCGTGTTCATGACCTGCTGCAACGGCATCCGATCACGACGATCCGCAGCGCCACTAAGCAGCTCAACCTGACCGCCCCTACCGTCCGCAGCGCCATCGAGAGCCTGGAGCAACTCGGCATCGTCCGAGAGATCACCGGCAAACAGCGAGACCGCATCTACGTCTATGACCGATACGTGAAGATTCTGGACGAAGGCACGGAGCCTATATCGAGGTGATTGCCGTACGCTCACTGCGTTCGCTCCGTGGCGCCTTCGGCCCGAAGTTTGAACTGTCCGACGTCATCGGGCCATGCGTAAGGGCGTTTCTTGGCTTGTCTGAACCCTTCAACGCTGATGTGGTTGAGCTTTGCCGCCTATGCTTGCAGCACCCGCGCCAAATCGCTGATCAGCGGTGAAAGAACTGTCTGATCTGTACGAAACGCAAAACTGATCGTCTGCGGAAATTCCGAATGCTCAAAAAGCTCTCCGCTGACGACGACATGTCCCAAGTGGTTCGAAGTGAACTTGACTTGATCTTTTTCCCACAGCCCTTTGGTCGTCGCTTCGCCGGGTGTCCCGTCAT
>CAYUYD010000174.1:0-5973 GCA_964449105.1 uncultured Planctomycetaceae bacterium
ATTATGCTATTTTACTGGTTATATTAAATTCGTCCAACTTTAACCGGACAGTAGTAAAGTTTTTTCTGTTTAATTCCACGATTCAATAAAATATCAGAATTATAAAGAAGGACGCACAACGACCCTCTTACGACCAATGCCCAATGCCCGATGCCGAATGCCTGATACTTTTCAGGCACCTGCCACTTAAGCAGATTCTGACAAACCACGCCGGCCGGTTGCGACAGATTTGACAGGCACCACAAGGCGTGCTGCGCATTCGCTCGCCCGCGACTGGTGGCTAACATTCGTCCGGTAAAGATGTTAGCGATAATGGCATCCGGCTTGCAATCATTAGTGGCGGCAGAGTGTATTTGCGCTGCGAGAAGGTGTGCTGAATCATGGTAGCCACGGCATTACAGGATAATCATAAAGGTCCGTTAGGCCTGGTGGTCAGCGGCGAGGCCGGCGAGTTTGCCGACGCCCTGTCCCTGATCGTAGGCCCGCGCTGGCTGGAAACTTACAGGGTCAATTCCGACGGCGAGGTCATCCACCTCGTCCAGGCGGGTCTGGCTGATGCGGTCGTGCTGGACGAAGCCGTCGCGGAAATCGACGTCCTCGCTCTGTTGCGGATGATCCGCTTCATGAACGAGTCCTTACTGGTCGTTCTTCTGACGACGGGCACTGACCGGCGGCGCCTGGCCGAAGCATTGAGCATGGCTGCCTTCAGCGTCGTTACCAAACCGCTCCGGCTGGAAGAATTACTGGCGCAGATTTATCGGATGATGGTCCGCCTCGACACCACTATCCGAAGAGACAGTTTGTAAGAACCGCGTTTGGCCGCCGTTGAAAAAATATAGCGGGATTACAGGGATTTAAATCCTGCTGGAAGAAAAAGAAGAAAAAAAAGAAAGAGAGCGGGATTACAGGGATTTTAAGATTACAGGGATTTTTCTTTTGTTATTTTAAAATCCAGTAATCCTGTAATCCCTAAAATCCTGCTATCTTTGTTTCCGTAATGGCCGAAGTTTATTTTGCCATTCAAAGGTCAATAGTTACCAGGAAAGGAACAAGAAATGGTAAAAGCCAAGAGCAGCAAGAGCAAAGCAGCAAAGACAAAGATTCGCCCGCTGGGCGAGAAGGTTCTCATCAAGCGCCTGGAGGCGGAGACCAAGACCCGCGGCGGGATCGTCCTTCCGGACACAGCCAAGGAAAAACCCCAGAAGGGCAAGGTCCTCGCAGTCGGGGATGGTAAATTGCTCGACGACGGCACCCGCGCCGATTTCCAGGTAAAAGTCGGGCAGACCGTGTTATTCACCTCCTACGCCGGAACCGAAATAAAGGTCGATGGCGAAGAGGTGATGCTTATGGACGAAAGCGACATCCTCGCAATTCTTGAGTAAGTTGATTACGACAAGGATTGAACAGTAATAAAAAAACGGACAGAATAGCGGGATTACAGTGATTACAGGATTACAGGGATTTTTCTTCTGTTTTTATCCTGTAATCTTAAAATCCCCATAATCCTGCTATTTTCCTTCGTTTATAGACAGGCCTTATCAATCAGATGACACTATCCAAACATTTAGAGGAGCGATAAAAATGGCGAAGAAAAAGATCACGTTTGACGTAGAGGCCCGTGAGGCCATACGCCGGGGCGTCAGGAAACTCGCCCAGGCAGTGAAAGTTACACTCGGACCGACGGGGCGCGTCGTAGTGCTGGAGAAATCCTTCGGAAGCCCGACCGTTACAAAAGACGGCGTTACGGTAGCCAAGGAAATCGAACTGGAAAACCCCGAAGAGAACATGGGCGCGCAGATGGTGCGCGAGGTCGCCTCCAAGACCTCAAACGTAGCCGGCGACGGTACGACGACCGCGACAATCTATGCCGAAGCCATCTTCGAGGAAGGGCTTAAAAACGTAACTGCCGGCGCAAAGGCGATGCAGCTAAAGAGAGGCATCGAAAAGGCGACCGACGCAATCGTGGCTGAACTTAAGCGGATGAGCAAGCCTGTAAAGCGATCCGAGGAGATCGCACAAGTCGGCACCTGCGCAGCCAATCAGGACGTGGAAATCGGCAAGATGATCGCCGAGGCGATGGACAAGGTCGGAAAAGACGGTGTCATCACCGTCGAAGAAGGCAAAGGCCTGGAGACCAACGTCGAACTTCTCGAGGGTATGCAGTTCGACAAGGGCTACATCTCGCCGCACTTCGTCAACAAGATTGAGACGATGGAGTGCGACCTGGAGAACCCGTTCATCCTGATTAACGAGAAGAAGATTTCGTCCATCAAGGACCTCGTTCCGCTTCTGGAGAAAATCGCCCAGTCCGCCAAGCCCCTGCTGATAGTGGCTGAAGACGTCGAGGGCGAGGCTTTGGCGACGCTGGTGGTCAATAAACTCCGCGGCACGCTCCAGTGCTGCACGGTCAAGGCCCCCGGCTTCGGCGACCGCCGGAAGGAAATGCTCCGCGACATCGCCGTTCTGGTCGGCGGAAACGCCGTAATGGAAGATATGGGCGTCTCGCTGGAAAATATCCAGATGACCGACCTCGGCACAGCCAAGCGGGTCCGAATCGACAAAGACAGCACCACCATTATCGAAGGCGGCGGAAAGACCTCGGACATAAAGGGCCGGATCGAGCAGATTAAAAACGAAATCGACGCCACCGACTCCGAATACGACAGCGATAAGCTCCAGGAGCGTCTGGCCAAGTTGGCCGGCGGGGTCGCGCAGATTAACGTCGGGGCCGCCACCGAGGTGGAGATGAAAGAGAAGAAGGCCCGCGTCGAAGACGCCCTTCACGCCTGCCGAGCGGCTGTCGAAGAAGGCATCCTGCCCGGCGGCGGCGTAGCAGTGCTTCGGGCAAGGAAGGTGCTCGATAAGGTCAAGTGCGACAGCGACGACGAGAAAACCGGAGTCGATATCGTCCGCCGCTCGCTGGTGTCGCCGATTAAGCAGATCGCCGTCAACTCAGGCCTGGACGGTTCCATCGTCGCAGCCAAGGTCGAGGAATCCGACAAGGAAAACTTCGGATACGACGCCCTTGCCGGTAAATACTGCGACATGGTCAAGGCCGGCATCATCGTCCCGACCAAGGTTGAGCGGATCGCCCTTCAGAACGCCGCCTCGGTGGCGGGTCTGCTGCTGACCACCGACGCGATGATCAGTGAAATCCCCGAAAAGAAGCCCGCAGGCCCTCCCGGCGGCGGAATGGAAGGAATGTATTAAAAGACAGGGAATAGGAATTAGGGAATAGGGCGCGGCGGGTCTCTGACCCGCCGCGTTTTTTATGCCGCTGCTGCAAACAGCGAGGGCATTGCTTCGGCGAGCCCGTCGAGCATGAACTGGACGGACAATGCCGCAAGGATTAACCCCATCACGCAGGAGAATGTTACCATGGCTGTCCGCCCAAAGCGGTGCATCAGCGGTATTGCGGCACGGTAGCAGATGTAAGAAAACGCGCAGACCAGCAGTATGGACAGCAGAACCGCCACCAGATGCGCCGGCCCGGAAGCCTGGGCCGACAACACCAGCACACTGGACATCGCCCCCGGTCCGGCCATCATCGGTATCGCCATCGGCACAATGCCCGTATCGTGGCCGCCCTGTTCAGACGACCCCCTGGAACGTCCGCCAGACCAATGGAACTGTCGCCCCGAAAGCATCTGAAGGGCAATGACCAGCAGGATGATGCCGCCTGCTATCCGTATTGCCGGGATGGTCAGGTTAAATGTCCACAGCACGGCGGCGCCGCCGACGGCAAAGGCAGACAGTACGCCGGCTGCTACCAGGCAGACCCTCCCTGCCAGCCGGCGGCGATGCGGCGCATCCATCGAATGTGTTACAGCAACGAAGACCGGAACGTTCCCAACCGGGTCCACAATCGCAAAAAGCATCACAAACGCACGCAGTCCGAAATTCAGTAATTCATTATCCACGGAACCCTCATAAGCCTTTCGTCCGGGACGTTCCGGACCGGCAATGATTTTACGTCTTCGCACCGCCCGCAGGCAAGGTCAAAAAAATGCCTGAAAATCGCCTTTTTTCAACTTGACTCGCGCCGACTCTGTGTGCATTATACCTGCACGTTAGTATTGAAACCCTCTTTTTGAAGGAGCGATGCACATGGCAAAAGCAATGACGAAGTCTCAGATCCTCACGACGCTGGCGGAAAAAACAGACCTGCCGAAGAAAAAAACAGCGGAGGTCCTGGACGCGCTGACGACCCTGGCCTACAGGGAAGCCAAGAACGGCTTCACAGTCCCCGGGCTGGGAAAACTCGTGCTGCGCGACCGTAAGGCCAGGATCGGGCGGAACCCGCAGACGGGCCAACCGATCCAGATACCGGCCAAGAAGGTCCTGAAATTCCGCATCGCCAAGGCTGCCAAGGACGCCGTCCTCTAGCAGCCGGCGGCAGGCAATTCTTTCCGGACTAATCGCTACGGGCAAGAAGCCCAGCCATTCGAAATCTGTCTCGTGAGAATGGCTGGGCTTCCAACCGTTTTCCGTGCGCCGATTCTTCACCCGCCGCACACACGTCAAACGGTTTATTTCGTAACGGGGTTTTCCTCTGCAGCCGGTTTGCTTTCAGGCGCCGGTTTTGTCGTGGGAATCGGTTGTGTTGCGGGGGTCGGTTCCCGAAACGGCACAGGCAGTTTCCCCGTGCCGACAACCTTTCCGTCTGCGCTGCGGATTACAATGTCGTACGTCAATCCCCCGGCAAGGGACAGTTCCGCTGATTCCCTGCCGCTGCCCGCGGCGATAATCTCGCCGTTCAGGTAAGCGGCTACTTCCTTTTCGTCCTCGCCTTGCAGATTCACCCGAACCTTGCATGGATTCATATAAAACAGCGTAACGTCCGTCGCCGGAACCCACTGGATGGACATGTTCCACACCAGCGGAAAAGACGTCCCCGTCTCCCTGAACGACGTGGCGTAAATGCGATGAAACCATATCCTGTAATCGGCGGCTGTGGGGCACAGTTCGGTGAACCACGCCTTGTTCAGTTCGTTCGGTTCCGCCGATCCGAGATGATACCACTGCCCATCCCATATCTCCGTCCAGTTATGATTACCAGCGATGCCGGGGCGTTTGCCGTCCTTGTCGGGCTTCCACAGCGGGATGCCCACGAGCCTTGCCGGTATTCCCACTGCCCGGCAGGCATCGACCAGTAAAATCGACAGCCCCGTGCAGGAGGCGAACTTTGCCTCGACGGATTCATACGGGCTTTGGTCCGGTTTGGACCGATTGGTCGCGTGGTACTTTACGTCAAGTATCCTGAAGGCCTCCTTGTTTAGCAACTTCGCGGCCTCGCCGGCCGATTTGCACTTCCAGGCCATCGCGGAGAAACGGTCGTAGAAATCCTTCCGCCAGTTGTCCCGTCGCTCGTTGACACCGGCGTACGGAAGAATGTCGTTATAGAACATCGCTTCGGGAATCTGCTTCGGCCACGGCGCGCCCTTTCTGGCCTTGAAGGCGTACTCGATATTGTCCAGCAGGAATTTTTTATCCAGCGATTTCAGGTCGCATTCCGGCATATTGGCGATGAGAAATGCCGCCGCTTCCCGCTGGTCTTCGGAAACGCCGCGAATGACGGAAATGAGTTGCCCGCGGTTTCCTCCCGCCTTTGAAAGGGCAATCATTACCGACGAGCGGAACGATTCCGGCAGCATCGCGACTGCCTGTTTATTTTCTTCCAGCGCCGCCAGTATTCCGGCATCGGGCAGGACCATTGGCTTGGCCCGGAAGACGACCTTGACTTCCTGCCCCTTCTTGAATTCGCCCTTCATCGGCAGGAGGATGAAGTTGTCGGTAACGACCGGCTTGAGGCCTGCGCCCTCGATGATTTCTATGTCTTTGACCCGCGCCGGCAGGAGTGACATTACGGGACGACCTGCCCATTGGCCATCCTCGTTTGTCGTTACGGTGAAGGTGTGTACGTTGTCTTTGACGGTGAATTTCTGGTTCCAGGGCAATGTCCGCCGCCGCAGA
>CAYUYD010000175.1:0-5972 GCA_964449105.1 uncultured Planctomycetaceae bacterium
ACGAACTGACCCGCATCGCCGAGGATAAAAAATTACGCGATGAGCTGAACTACCTGGCCTCTTATCCGTGCGATGACCCGACCGACAAATTGCTGACATATCGAGAAGTGACGCTTGCCGCTATCGCCCGAATCATGGAACACCAGGATTCAGTTCAATACGAGGAAATCGTATCACTGAAAAGTCCCGGCGGAGTCGGCAGCCCGAAGGCATGGGGAGGGAAGGACGCCCTGGTTGCCTACCGCCGGCAATTAAAATCCTTCGTCGAAAAATTCTTCGGCCTGACAGATTACTACCAGACGATGGGCGATGCCGACGCCGATGCAGCCAATTGCCTGGCTGCGCTGACGAAACTGGCGCGTCTGGCCGACGACCTCTACACTCGCAGTAAGCGATCCGCCGGGATGCTGGATTTCGACGACCTGATCGACCTGACAGCCCGCCTGCTGCGGGACAACACGCAGGTCCGTCAAAAAGTCCGTGACGGGCTGGACCAACTCCTGATCGACGAATGCCAGGACACCGACGCGACGCAATTGCGGATGCTCTGGAGCCTGCTGATCGACGACGCCGAAGGCGACGCCTTTCCTTCCGGCGGGAAAGTCTGCATCATCGGCGACATCAAGCAGAGCATCTACCGCTTCCGCGGCGCACAGGCGGAGGTTTTTGAGCAACTTTGCGGCCGATTCGGAAACAAGCGGGTGCTGCTTGACGAGTCCTTCCGCACGCATCGCGCGGGAATTGCGTTCGTCAACAGACTTTTTGACGAACTGATGGACAACTATGAGCCGATTAGATCGTCGCGGACGGAACTGCCTGCCGGTCCCAGCGTCGAAATCCTCCTGGCCGGATGCGATGACAATGCGGACGCCGCCGCCGAAGCCCAGGCGGAACTCGTCGCACAGCGAATAGCCGAGATGATCGATAGCGGCGAGAAACTCATCTTCGACCGCGCCGCGAACGGCTGGAGAGCGGTCCGCCCCGGCGACGTCGCCATCCTGTTCGGACGAATGACCACGTCTCTGCGATACGAGTACGCCCTCCAGCGGCGATCCCTGCCGTACTACGTTCTCGCCGGCGTCGGGTTCTTCCAGCAGCAGGAGGTCTATGACGTCCTCAACGCCCTGCGGGTCATCGACAACACGTTCGACGACGTCGCCCTCTTCGGGCTGCTTCGCAGCGCGATCTTTGGGCTGGACGACAACGTCCTGCTGCACATCGCATCCGCCGTCGGAAAACCACCATATTTCGACAGGCTTACCGACCCTGCCGTGCTGGCTCGCCTCACCGGACCGCAGGCGGAACAACTCCGCTTTGCGCGCGAACTGCTAGGCCGGCTGCACCGCGCCAAAGACGCCCTGGGTCCGGCGGCGGTCGCCGAGAGGCTGCTTGAGCAAACCGGATACCAAGCCGTTTTGTTGAGCCAGTTCCATGGTCGGCGAAAACTCGGAAACGTCCGCCGCCTGCTCGAAGCGGCGCGTGCGGCACAGGCGACTCCCGGCGCGCCGGGACTGGCCGACTTCATCCGGCAGTACGGCGAATATCCCGGCGCGCCGGGAGACGAGGCCCGCTACGAACAGGCTGCCGTCGCCGGCGAAAACGACGACGTGATTCGCATAATGACAATCCACAAGGCCAAGGGACTGGAGTTCCCCGTCGTCATCATTCCCGACCTCAACGTCGGGCGGCATCAGATTCAGGATCAAATCCTTTTTCACCCGGACTGGTCCGTTACCTGCAATCCGCCCGGCGGAACGGATGAAAATGATGATGAAGACAGGCAGGCAGGTGAAAAGCCGGTTAGTTTTCGCTTGTCCAAAGAGGCCGAAGAAAAGGCGGCCCAGGCAGAGGACGTCCGCAGGCTTTACGTCGCCGCCACGCGCCACCGGGACCACCTTATCTTCGTCGGCGCAGACCGGCGGAGCAAAGACGGGCGGTTCAAAGACTCAGGCTGTTATTTGTCGGCGCTCGACGACGTTTTCCACATCGCCGATGCAATAGACGCAGGGGCCGAGCAAATCGAGTACGGCGAGGGATTCGCAGCCCGGCTGGGTCGGGTCGAGCCGTCCCGTCCTCCCGTCCGAGGATCGAGTCCCGGCGCGCCGGGACCGGGCCTGCGCATAATTTCCACCGGCGCAGGCGTACGGGAGGTCGCCGATGCCTTGGCTGATATGGGCAGGGACGGCGAGGCTGCGGAGTTAAACCTTGTTGGTCCGCTGCCGGTCTCCGCTGCCGGCGCAGCCGTGGCTGCGACGGTGCTGGCGGACTTCGGCCACTGCCCGATGCTCTACCGCTGGCGGCATGAACTGCGCATACCGCGTGCCGGGAAAAAGACCGCCTCCGCATCGGAAACTTACCTTGATTCAGCCATTGCCGGAACGCTCCTGCATCGCTGCATGGAACTGGTGGATTTCGACGACATTGCATCGGTGCAAACCGAAGCGCTGGTCGGGCGGGCAGCCGCCGAGATGGAACTGAACGTCCCGACCGAACCGATGGCTGGTGAACTGGCCGATATGCTGGAGCGATTGGAAAGGACTCCGCTGCTGCGGCAACTGACCGGGGCGAAGCGGCGTCTGGCCGAACTGTCGTTCGTCTATCGCGCCGGCGCCATCGACATTACCGGGCAGATCGACCTGCTGTACCAGGACGCCGAGGGCGACTGGCACGTTGTGGACTATAAATCCGACCGAATCGGGCCTGAGGAGGTCGAAGCCCATGCAAAACGATACGAGTTGCAGATGATGATATACCTTGCCGCCGCCGGAAGGGGACTTGACGGAAGCATCGCCGACGCGACGGTTTATTTCCTCCGTCCCGGCCTCTCGTATCGCTTCGCCGCGACGAGCGGGACTATCGCCGAGGCGGAACATCGCCTGTCCGACCTGGCGGCGGAACTGATATGCTGCCGGCGAGCCGGACAATTCCCGCGCATCGGCGATACAGACGCCTTGGTCTGTAAAAACTGTCCATACGCGAACCTGTGCGTTCGCCAAAGCACAATGGAACCATGACCGACCGCGACAAATCCCGCCCTATGCCGGTGAAGCACTGGTCTTTCGCCGGGCTGATGCTGACGTACTGGTGCAATGCACGGTGCGCATCGTGTTACGTCTGTTCGTCGCCGTCGGCGGCCGGCGACATGAGCGTCGAGGCGGGGCTTGCATTCTGGGAAGGCATTCAGTCAGCCGGTCCAAACGGCTGCCGGATACACATCGGCGGGGGCGAACCGTTCGGACGATGGGAAATTTTGATCGAACTGATGCGGCAGGCGAAGGCAGCCGGTCTGGGTCCGCTGGAGGCAGTCGAGACAAACGTCTTCTGGGCCTGCGACGAAAAAATTATCCGTGAACGTCTGGCGGCGCTGGATGATGCTGGAATGGGCAGGCTGACGATTTCTTCCGACCCCTATCATCAGCAGTTCGTTCCCATCGAGCGAGTGCGTTTGCTGGCGCGTGTTGGCGAGGATGTCCTGGGTTCCGGGCGTATCCGCATCCGCTGGCGCGACTGGGCGGCGGAGGGGTTTGATACGGATTCGCTGTCGCAGGAGCAGCGAAGGCGCGTTTTTGCCGATTACGCCCGCAGCGGCAGAGACCGCCTCGCCGGACGGGCGGCGGCGGAACTGGCCGAACTGCTGCCGACGAGACCGGCGTCGGTATTGTCAGATAAACCCTGCTGGGACAGATTGTTACGCTCGCGCCACGTTCACATCGACGGCGGCGGAATTGTCTGCCCCGGAACCTGTGCCGGAATCATTCTCGGGCGTGTAACCGGCGCCGATTCCGTCGGGCGGTTATGGCAAAACCTCAGGCAGGATTTTGCCGATATGGGCAACGGTGGAGCAGATTTAAAACTGCCCTCGCCGCCGGACGTATTAAAATTACTGGCGCGTTCGGGTCCGGTGGCGCTGATGGCGGCGGCAGGGAGGTTAGGATATGTTGAGCGGGCTGAAGGATATGCCGGACGGTGCCACCTGTGCTGGTCCGTCCGCCGATGGTTGTTTGAGAACGGATACTTCCCCGACCGCCTCGGCCCGGCGGGCGTGTACCGTCCATAAGAATGCTTGACAGATACAGATACAAAATATAAGAATCTTATGCATTATGCGCTGGGCCGGACTGTACCACTTCGGTACGGTAAGCGGAATAAATCTCTGGATATCTATATGAATAAGGCCCAAAGCGTGAATGATAGTCGGCCCAAATCAACGACCGCCATAGACACGGAGGTCGGTCGAGTCGTCGTGGAAAAGAACCTCGCCACTGCCGATGAAGTGGCAGAGTGCCTGGTTGAGCAGAAGCGTCTGGCGGCAGACAACCGCCGCCGCAGCCTGGCCGGTATCCTTGTCGATAAGGGCGTCGTTACCACCCGCCAGTTGGAGCGAGTGGTCGAGTCGCTTGAGGAGATTCGTCCCGCCCAGCAGATTCCCGGATACCAGATACTTTCCAAATTAGGCGCCGGGGCGATGGCGACGGTATTCAAGGCCAGGCAGCTGAGTCTGGACCGCTTGGTCGCCATCAAGGTTCTGCCCAGGCGATTCAGCGAGAACCCTGATTATGTCGAGCGGTTCTACAAGGAAGGAAAAGCCGCCGCAAAACTCAACCACGCCAACATCGTCCATGCTTTCGACGTAGGCGAGTCCGGCGGATACCACTACTTCGTCATGGAGTACGTCGAAGGACACACCGTCTATGACGAACTTGCCGGCGGAAAGGTCTTCGGCGAGGCCGAAGCCCTGAAAATAACCATCGAGATTGCCGAGGCCCTTGCCCATTCTCACGAGCGAGGTCTGATCCACCGCGACATCAAACCCAAGAACATCATGATCACCCCCGAAGGCGTGGCGAAACTGGCCGATATGGGCCTGGCGCGTCTGACTGAAGACACCCAGGCCGCCCAGGCGGAGGCGGGAAAGGCCTACGGTACGCCTTACTACATCTCGCCGGAGCAGATTCGAGGCGAAATGGACATTGACTTCCGTGCCGACATCTACGGGCTGGGCGCCACGCTGTATCACATGGTAACCGGGAAGGTGCCGTTCGAAGCCAATACCCCCGTAGCCGTTATGAACAAACACCTCAAGGAGCCCCTGATACCGCCGGACCATATAAACACCTCGCTTTCGGTAGGGCTGGGCGAGGTCGTGGAGGTGATGATGGCAAAGCAGAGGCAGGACCGGTACGCCTCCACCATCGACCTGCTGGTCGATCTGAAGTCCGTTGCCCGAGGCGAACCGCCTTTACAGGTCCACAGGATACTGGATACTCATTCTCTCTCGGCCTTGGCTCAGGAAGAGCAGCCCGCTCCGGAAACACCCTCCCTGAGCGCCGATACACAGAATATTGCGATCTACATCTTGCTGGCGCTGCTGGCGGCAAGCATCATAGCCAACATCATCCAGGCGATGCTGTAGTACCGGACTGAATTCCGGCTCGCTTGACATTACCCGTGCCTTCGGCGTATCATTCCGCCTGATGTCGCATAAAAGGAGTGAACCGATGAAAAACCAGATCCCTCGGTTGAAAGTTATCACCGAAGGCGGCGTAACCGTCGTCGAGTTGACCGACAGGAAGATACTCGACGAGGTGATCATCGCGCAGATCGGCGAGACGCTGTCGGAAATTGTCGCCAAGGCTGACGGTATAGGGCTTGTGCTGGATTTCATCAGCGTCGTTCATATGTCCAGCAGCGCCTTGAGCATGCTGATAACGCTCAACAAGCGCACGCAGCAGAGCGGCGGGCGGCTGGTGCTGTGCAATATCAGCCCGCCGATTCACGAGGCCTTCACTATCACACGCCTCAACGAGGTCTTTAAGATATGCGCCAGCCGGAAGGAGGCTGTCGCTGAAGCGGCTTCTTGAGATTGCCGGGGTTGGTCTTGGCGTACATGATTGAAAAGAGTATTCCCACCGATTTGACTGCAGCCCGGCATCTTACCGAGGAGATCCTTGGTCGCCTCGAAGCCGTCGGCT
>CAYUYD010000176.1:0-5967 GCA_964449105.1 uncultured Planctomycetaceae bacterium
AAAGTGTAAACCATGTGCCCGGTTCAAAACGTAAACCATGTACCCGGTTGCACAGTCCCTCGGCCCTTCGGGCCGTTGTTTCTTCACTTCGATATTCGACATTCCGTGTTCGTTATTCGATATTCTCTTATTCCCCATCAACAATCCTCACCTCCGCCACACGCCGGTTTCTCCCAAGATAATACGTCTGTCCCCTCAACTCCCTTAACTCCCCTTGCATAGCCCACTTAACTCCGAACGTCGGAGCTAAGGCTCGCGGTTTGCTGCATCGCCTTCAGCTTCTTGTTCGCCATCGTTGCCAGGTTCTTGTGCGACGACAGTGGCACTGACAAAATAATGGTCACTGGGAAATTTCCCGCTAATCGAATCCGTGATGACCTCAGCGTCGATTGCCTTCATTCTTCCTCGCATAAGGATCCAGTCCATCTTTCCAATGGCGGAATCGTATTTTGCTCCAAGAAACCCGTGGTACGTATGACCAGGATTTTCTGTGCCATGCACGCAGCAATAGGTATCGATCCAGCCTCCTGCCTTGAGAACATCAATAGCTCTATTCCTGAAATCACAATTCATGTCCCCCGTAAGTATCTGAGGATAGTCCTCCATGTACGCTGACGAATCCTCGACAATGAGCCTTGCCTGATGTTCCCGCGCCATTTGGCTAACATGATCCAGGCGAGTATTGACCACTCTTAACTCACTTCCCATTGCTCGGTCTTTCAGTTGAATCCAGTTTGCCAGACGCACACACGCACTATCCCACGATTTGGACCCCGCAATGTGTGGGCTTTCTGATAGCCAATAACCACCAGTAGATATCGGTGTGTATGCGTCTCGGTGATAGAATATGCAGTTCTGTGGATGCCGTCCAACGGGCTCATCTATCATGGCGTAAGATCGGTACTCGGGGAGCCTGGATGAGATATCGGCGAACTGTTGTGACCACATTTCTTGAACACAGATGATGTCCGGCATTTGAGACCGGATGACCTCGACGCACAACCCCTTGCGTTGCGCCCAGCTATTACTACCGTCTTTAGCTCCGAAATACCTTATGTTGCAGGTGAGAATCTTCATGTTCTTATCCAATTCCGTTCATTTTGCTCTGCCAAACTTGTTATTCTACCCAAAATCTCCCTCGTCCGGCGGGTAAACGGGATACTGACTACCGACTACCGACCACTGGCTACTTTTTCCATAAGCATCTGATACCCGTAATGGGCGATGAGGTTGTCCAGCAAGACGAGGGCTGTGAAGTTTTCGGCTACGGGCCAGATTCGACCCGCTATCGTCGCGTCGCGCCGGGTTATGGCAGCAAGGGCCTTGTTCTCCAGCGTGTACTTGTCGATGGTTTTCTGCGGCTTGTCTATGGTCGGTGTCGGTTTGACTGCCAGGCGGACGATAATCGGCTGGCCGGTCGCCAGGCCGCCGGTTATCCCGCCGGCATTGTTCGAGCCAAATACCACCTTGCCGCCTTCGGCCCGCATCTGGTCGTTGGACTGGATGCCTGTCATGTCCTTTACGGCAAAGCCAGCGCCGACCTCGACGCCCTTGACGGCCCCGATTCCCAGCATCCGCCCCAGTTCGGCATCGAGTTTATCGAAGACCGGCTCGCCCAGCCCCGTCGGAACGCCCGTAGCCACAACTTCCACGACCCCGCCGGCTGAATCGCCCGTAGCCGAGATAGCGTTGCAGGCATCGACCATCGCCCCGGCTGCTTCAATGTCAGGGCAATTGACAATGTGATGCACGCCGTACTTGTCGCGGATTTGCCCGGCTACGATCTTCGGCGCTTTGGCGCGTATCTCGTCGATCTGCTTCTCGATTTCGGCAAATATCCTCATCTTCTCCAGGAACCGCATCTCGGGCGTGATTCGCCCGCCGATGTAAATTTCCTGATAGAACGGGTCGTAGTCGCACCGCATCCGCTTATAGGCGTCGGTATATTTCAGGGCAGTATCACAATCGACGTCGTCGCTGCGGATGCCGGCCATTTCCTTGATGTACGAAAAAACCTCGATGCCGCACAGTTTGAGGATTTTCTTGGCTACGAACCCGGCAGCGACGATTGTGGCGGTGTATCGCCCGCTGAAGAACCCCGCGCCGATGGCGTCGTCGTCAGGCCCGTACTTTATGAACGAGGCATATGACGCATGGCCCGGGCGCGGCGTGCGGTTCGTGTCCTGGTATTGCTTGACGTGAATGAAGTGGCGGTCAAGGTTCGGGATCAGGACCGAAAGCGGCGTTCCGTTCGTGTGATTCCTGTTGCCGGCGTTTTCAATCGTGTCGGCGGCGTTCAGGCCGGTATAGATAATCGGCAGGTCGGGTTCCTTTCGCGGGGAGGAAAGTTCATCCGCGCCGGGCTTTCGCAGCAGAAGGTCGCCGTAGATTTCCTGTTCCGTCAGGAGCATCCCCGGCGGGACGCCCTGGAGGACCGCCGTCAGGCCGTCCTGGTAAGACCCGCCTGCGACAGTTACCTGAAAACACCTTCCAAAATGACAGCCCATCATTGCTCGATACTCCTGTCGTAGGGACTTGGGATTAGGCAAAAAAACTTCGATTTATTCCCTACGCCCTATTCCCTAGTCCCTATTTTTCTGCATTTCGCAACCGATTCCCGTCATTTGTTCGATGAACGACGGGAAGGTTTTTTTGACACATTCAACGTCATTGATGACGGTTTTTCCTTCGGCGGCCAGGCCTGCGACGGTGAGCGTCATTACCATCCGATGATCGGCCCGGCTGGCGAGTTTGGTGCCGCGCAACGTGCCGCCGTGGATGACCAGCCCGTCGGGACGTTCTTCAACGTCCGCGCCCATTGCCGTCAGGGCTTTGCGCATCTCGGTTATCCGGTCGCACTCCTTGTGCCGGCAGACTTCCGCACCGGTCAGCACGGTCTCGCCCTCGCTGCATGCTCCGACGACTGCCAGCAGCATGAACTGGTCGATGAAATCGTTGCAGTCGATTTGCCGGCCTCGGAGCACGGACGACCTTACCGATACGCCGTCGTCGGTGATTTCGATATCCGCGCCCATCGTGCGCAGAATGTCCAGCACGGCCTTGTCGCCCTGCACGTCGTTCGGGTCAACGCCGGCGATTAGCACCTCGCTGCCGGGGCAGATAAGCCCGGCCGCTATCGGATACATCGCCGCCGACCAGTCGCCGGGGATAGCAGCCTCAAACCCGCCCCACCGGCACCGGGCGGGGATTCGGTAGCGGGCGAAATCTTCATTGGCGATTTCAACGCCGCATCGCTTCAGCCAGTGCAGCGTAAGTCCTACCCAGGGTTTTTCGCCGGGGTTGCGAACGATCAGTTCTGTCGGCGATTCGGCAAGTGACGCCGCTATAAGCAGCGCGCTGACCGGCTGGGAATCGGCCCCGTCGATCTCGGCGGTTCCGCCCTTCATAGGCCCGCGAACCACTACCGGCGCGTGCCCGTCGGACTTTGTAGAGACCGCCCATGCGCCAAGCGAATTCAATGCCTCTATCAGCGGCCCGCAGGGACGGATGTGGCGGATCGAATCATCGCCGGTCAGGACAGTATAACCTTCGCAGCAGGTGGAGATGGCAGTGAAGAATCGGAAGATTATTCCGCTGTTGCCGCAGTTAATCACCTCGTCGGGCGTTTTCAGCCGACCTGCGGTTCCAATAATCTCCCAACTGTCGCCGTGCGACGGTTCGATCTTCGCGCCGAACATCTCCATCGCTTCGGTCCCGCGAAGCCAGTCGGACGATACAGCCGGGGAAATAATGCGACTGGTCCCCTCGGCCAGAGACGCCATTATCAGCGCGCGGAAGGAGTGCGACTTGTTCGGCGGGACATGAACCGTCCCGCGCAAGGCCCGCGATTGCTGAACTAATAAATCCATTCGGGTATTCCAAATCAGAAATTGAAGATTCCATGCTAGCCCGACCGAGATGATTTAGTCAAGGTCTGCGTCAGGCCCATTAGGTTCCAGGTGAACGACTACGTCCAGGACGTCCGGTACTGAAGCCAGTAGTCGTTTCTTGACGTCTTCGGAAATCTCATGGCCTCGAAGGACCGTCAGGTCGGGAGCCACCAGGACGTGAAGGTCAACCTGAATGCCCGAACCGAGATACCTCGTTCGTATCGCGTGGACCGCTTCTACGCCGTCCGTCTCCGTCGCAATGGACCGGATATGCCGCCGGACCTTTTCCGAAGCCCCGGTATCGACCATCTGCGCCAGCGCAGGCCGGCCGATCTTCCATGCCGCGTGAAGGATGAACAGCGAAACCACAACCGCGCCGACGTGATCCAGGAACGACCACGACGGGACAAAGATTGCCGCCGCCACCGCCAGCGCCGCGGGGACCGAACTGAGCGCGTCGGAGCGGTGGTGCCAGGCGTTGGCGATGACGGCCGACGATTTGACCCGCTTTCCTACCGTAACGGTCCAGCGGTAAAGGATTTCCTTAGTTACGATTGAAACGATAGCGGCAATAAACGCTATCTTCGTGGGCGGGCTGGCGTGATGTTCCTGAAGCGTCGCCAGTCCGCGAAATGCCAAACCGACGCCCACTGCCGCCAGGGCGGCGGCGATGAAAATGGTAACGACCGTTTCAATCCTGCGATGACCGTAAGGATGCCCCTCATCCGGCGGTTTGGACCAGAAGTGAACCCCCACGAGCAGGGCTATGTCGGTCGCGCTGTCGGAAAGGCTGTGGACCGCGTCGGCTACCATCACCTGGCTTCGGCCCCAAACGCCTGCTGCAAACTTGAAGGCCGACAGAACCAGGTTAATCGCCAAGCCAATCCAGGTTACTCGCCTGATCTCCGCGCCGTAGTGTCCCCCGCTGTCGTTATTCCTGTAAAAACTGCTCATGCTGGTTTTCTAATATACACTTTCATTGCTGCCCGCGCCACAAAACCGTCAGACCATCAAATCTCCGCCATTTATATCAAAAGCAGCGCCGGTTATATAGGCCGCCCGGTTAGATGCGAGGAAAGCGATAAGTTCCGCCACCTCCTCAGGCCGACCCAACCGTCGGATCGGAAATCCTTTGGCGTAGGCATCGAGACGCTCGCTGGTTATTGTGGACCGGACCATCTCCGTGTCGAACAGTCCCGGACAGACGGCGTTGACGGTGATTCCGTCGGAGGCGACCTCTTTGGCAAGGTGACGGGTGAAGCCGAGGATGCCGGCCTTGGCGGCTGTGTAGTGTGCGCCGCCCACCGTGCTGACATTCTTTCCGGCGGTGGAGGAGAGGTTCACTATCCTGCCCCATCCGGCGGCCCGCATCGACGGGAGCACCGCCTGCGAGCACAGGAACGTCCCCTTCATGTTGACAGCGACGACCAAGTCCCATTCGTCCTCGGAAATGTCCGCAACAGGGGTCGGGCGAAGGATGCCGGCGTTGTTGACGAGTATGTGCGCCGCCCCGAACCTTTCGACGGTCTGCTCGACCATTGCCCGGACGTCTGTGATATTGATAACGCTTCCCTGCATGGCGACGGCTTCAGCGCCGGTGGAGCGGATTTCTTCCGCCCTTTGCCGGGCAGTTTCGCCGTTCAGATCGTTGATTACCACCCGCGCTCCGCGTTCGGCCAAGGCCTTGGCTACTGCGCTGCCTATTCCCTGCCCGCCGCCGGTAACGATGGCCGTCCGCCCTTCGAGACTCTCTAGTTTATACATTTCGACAACTCCTCTGCCACAACGCTGCTACAGACCGCCGACGGCTCCCGCCGTTTCACTTACCCCGTCGCGGCTGTCCGACAGGACCGGTCTTTTTCAACTCGGTCTCGGTTACGGTCTGACCGTCCAGGACGGCGGTGATCGTATAGGTCGGCTTGTTCGGCTCCGCCCTGTACCACTCCGGGCCGGGACTTACGCCGGTGATGACCTTCTTCATATCGTACTTTTCGACCGTTATCGTGTAGGTGAACTCTTTCGATTTTTTTTACAAATTTTATTGACACGCCTGAAAAATCTATTTATACATTTTGCA
>CAYUYD010000177.1:0-5956 GCA_964449105.1 uncultured Planctomycetaceae bacterium
TTTTTTATGATATTATCTTTTATTATATGTCCGGAACCTTTTGTGCCTAAATAAGGATGTGGTGTTAAAGCTATTCCTCCGTTATTAGGACTTCCACCAACACCAATTATCAGGTTACCATCAATAGTAAAATTTAGTCCACGTACATTTATCGGGCCGCTTCCGGAAGGCATACCTCGGTCAAATATACAGTTTATTATTTTAATTCCTTTTTTTCTACTTCCAACACTTGTTTGAATCAGAGTACAATTCCGGAAAGTGTTGTTATTTCCTTCATAATCCCAAGAACCGTCACCAGCATTGACCGCGGCAAGAAGGATTGTAGAGTTTTCACAAAGTACATTAGAACCAGACATAGGCATATTGAATTTTGTTTCACCGGCATCAAACCAGCTATTTCTAACCCAGCCGCCATCAGCAGGTTGATATACACCTTCCAGAACTTTATGCATGGCCAAATGTTGCCAATCTAGCCCGCCAATAAAAGCACACTGACCTCTAATGGCAGTAGCATAATTTACTGCCAATGCCGGGACTAATCCTTTGTCGCATTCGTAGATAGTAATATTTATTAATTTTGAATCTGAAGCGTATGTCCCTTCTGTGAATAAGGCATAAGCGCCATAACCACCAGTGTACAATCCACCCATATGTTTAAGTGTTACATTATCCAGAATAATGGTATTTTTAGCGCCGGTACCGCCACTGTTCATTTTTATACCCCAGGCAAGATACTGGAGACTTGTTCCGTGGACAGTACTGTCTCTGAGTTCAATCCGGGAAGGTTTGGTAATATCGCTTGCCCGAATAACATCTATCAGCTTATTAGTGTCAATCACACTTCCATGAAGCGCTGGTGAACCGGAGGTAACAGGAAAAATAATTTCTGAATTTTCTAATTTGAAATTAACCGGTGTATTTCCCCCCATAGTCAATTTGCCATTAACGGTAACTACGGAATCTTTAATAGTAAAATTGATCTTTCCGGAAGCGCTGCCTACGGTTACATTACCGCCGCAGGTAACAGTTACTCCTTCCCAGACAGTATCACGGGTAATAGCGGTAGCCCCCGAAGAGTTTGGCGAGTCACCGGTAATCTTTGGAGTTATAGCGGCAGCGGCAGTAGTGAATGTACGATCCGGGGAAACGGTTTCACTACCGGAACTGTCTTTAGCGCGGATTCTGTAATGGTAGAGCGTTCCCGGGGTGAGTCCGGCAAGTCTCATCGCATGGAAATAGCCCAAATCTTCTTCCGGGGTCAGGTTTCCATAACCGGCGGTTAATCCGTATTCCACCCGGCCTTTAGCCGCCTCATCCGTATGCCACAAAATAATTGCCGAAGTATTCCTGATACTTCTGGATTCAATATCTGAAATTACCGACGATGCGCTTGCCGTACCGTTCGGCCCACAGCCGATGAATACGGCTGTCAATATCACAAACATCGGGGCGAGGTTTTTCTGATAAAAGTTCTTCATCGTAGTCTCTCCTGCTGTAACCGTTCAGGCCCTTTTTGGGGCCTGAGGCGTCCTGCCTGGCCGAGCAACGCACCCAGCGGCAACGCAAAGCGTCCCTTTCGGGAAACACCAAACCTTCAATTCACTCCAATTAACACGCTTCTACCAGCGACAGACCGCTTAACTTAAAAAAAAAGCAACCGTTCAGGCCCTTTTGAGCCTGAGGTGTACTGCATGCCGGGCGACGCGCCCAGTGGCAAAACACCAACTCTTCAATTCTGTTTATACAATATACACTCTACGCTCCATGCCGTTTCTCCACAAGATTCGAGCGGAAGGCCCCTTGCGTCCGACCTGCCTGCCGGCAGGCAGGTAATCCAACCAGCAGCCCAACACGGAGCGGCCGGTGAAACCGACCAAAGCGGAACGCACCGCCGGGGAAGAGACAGGCGTATTAATTCGTAGGCATTTCGGAAGCCGGCGGGAAGACTGAGATTTGGAATCAAGACCACAAAGCCGGGCACAGCGACCACGCTGCCGGTGTTCCTTACCGTTTCCGAAGTTTGCCTTGCAGTGCCGCGTCTATGAACGCCTGGATGTCGCCGTCGAGGACGGCGTCCGTGTTTCCGACCTTCAGGTCGGTCCGCTCGTCGCGTACGAGTTGATAGGGGTACAGCACGTATGAACGGATCTGATTTCCGAAGGCGATCTCGCCCTTCTCGCCGTACATTTTGGCCAGTTCCGCGTCCCGCTGCGCCTGGGTGCGCTGGTAAAGTTTTGCCAGGAGCATTTTTCGCGCCTGGGCGCGGTTCTGGTGCTGGGACCGCTCGTTCTGGCACTGGACGACGATTCCGGTCGGCAGGTGCGTCAGGCGGATGGCTGACGATGTCTTGTTGACGTGCTGGCCTCCGGCGCCGCCGGCTCGGTAGGTGTCTTCGCGGACCTCCTTTGCCCAGTCGATTTCGATCTCGATATCGTCCAGTTCGGGAAGGACGTCCACGGAGGCGAACGACGTGTGGCGCCGCTTTGCCGAATCGAACGGGCTGATCCGCACCAGGCGATGCACGCCCCGCTCACAGGACAGATACCCGTAGGCGTAAGGCCCGGATACGTGCAGCGTCGCCGAGCGGATGCCCGCCTCCTCGCCGTCCAGGCGGTCGATCTGCTCGACCTTGTATCCGTTCCGCTCGAAATACCGAAGGTACATTCGCAGGAGCATCTCCGCCCAGTCGCAACTTTCCGTCCCGCCTGCGCCGGCGTGAATGGCAACGTAGCAGTCGCCCGCGTCGTGCGGGTCCGAAAGCATCGTCTGCAGTTCCAGTCGGTCGAGATCGGCGGTGAGTTTTTCGGCCTCGACAGCGGCCTCGGCGAGCGTGTCGGCATCGCCGGCTTCAGCGCCGAGATCGTGCAGCGTCCGCAAATCCTCGATTTTCCCGGACAGTTCCGTTACAGGTCCGATAACGGCCCTGAGCGCCTTGAGTTGCGCGACGACCTTCTGGGCCGATTCGGCGTTATCCCAGAAATGCGGCGCAGACATCCGCTGCTCGATTTTGGTCATTTCCTCCCTGCGTGCGGGCAGGTCAAAGAGAGTCCCGGATTGCTATGATCCGGGCGCTGAGGGTTGCTATCACTTCGGGCAGATTCGCCGTTTCAATCATGTTCGACTCCTGACGTAAGGAGTCTAACATAACCGCCGTCGTCAGACAACCCTTCCACTGCTGCCGCCGGTGCGATATAAAAAGACACTTGAAGGAGTGACCTATGGCTGAACACTTTGCAGACAGGTTGCTGGCGGCGATTAGCGAGAAAGGTTCGCCGGTGTGCGTGGGGATCGACCCTGCCTACGATCGCCTGCCTGATGAGTTGACCGGCGGCGATGAGGTCGTTGCCATCGAAAAGTTCGGCTTGGCCGTCATTGAGGCTGTGGCTGGGTGCGCCCCCGCCGTCAAGCCGCAGATCGCCTATTTTGAGCGGTACGGTTCTGCCGGCATAGCGGCATACGAAAAAGTCGTAACATCGGCCCAAAAGGCAGGGCTGATTGTCATCGGCGACGTGAAGCGCAACGACATCGGCGCGACGGCCAAAGCCTACGCCGACGGGCATTTGGTCGGGGCGAATGCGCCCGATGCCATTACGGTCAACGGATACTTCGGAGCGGATGGGTTGAAACCCTTTGTGGATACGGCGGCAGACGCCGGCAAGGGTATTTTTGTGCTGGTGCGGACGTCGAACCCATCGGCGGCGACCATCCAGGACTTCGCCGACGCGAACGGGAAAAAGTTCTACGAACACATCGCCGAACAGGTGGCTGAGATTGGCAACGACGAAAGCCTCATCGGCGACAGCGGCTACAGTTGCGTCGGGGCTGTGGTCGGCGCGACGTATCCCGCCGAGGCCGCTCGCCTGCGTGAAATAATGCCGCAGCAGATATTCCTCGTTCCCGGCTACGGCGCACAGGGCGCATCGGCAGCCGATTGCGCCGCAGCCTTCAAGTCCGACGGCACGGGCGCTATCATCAACGCCAGCCGGTCCGTCATCTACGCCTACCGACAGGATGAATACGCCGGGATGGACTGGAAGAAGGCGATAGAAACCGCCGCTGAAAAATTCGCCGAAGATATTCGCCGGGCAGTTGGGAAAAACAGATAAACCGCCCGTCTGGGTGGTTCAATTTTTTCTATACCGTGAGCAGAAAAAGAACCAACACGCAGTTGTTCGCCCTGTCCGCCCCGCCGCCGGAGGAGATTCGTATAGGCGGTGCGACGTACAGGCTTCTGCGCGTCTTCAAGCATGATTTTTTCGCAGCCACGGCGTTGTACGAGACTGTTGGTAGCACAGGCTTTCAGCCTGTGCGGTCACAGCCTGGAAAGGCTGTGCCACCACCCCCCAAAATCGTCGTGAAGACCTATCGCACCCAGCCGTTTTTCGGGCTGGCGATGGACTGGCTAGGGCGGTTAAGTCGAGAACATGAAAAGGCGATTTATGCGGCATTGGAAGGCGTCGAAGGCGTTCCGCGGTGGGTAGGCTGCGTCGGGCCAACCGGCTTGGCCATCGAATACATAGACGCGAAGCCGCTGGACCACCTGGATAAGCCGCCGGCAGGTTATTTCGGCAGGATGCGACAAATCCTTGACGTCGTTCACGCCCGCGGCATCGCCTACGTCGATGCCAACAAACGCTCGAACATGCTGGTGTCCGACGACGACTCGGCGCACCTGATCGATTTCCAGATAGCAATCCGCCGCCGCGACGACTGGCCTTGGCCGATGCGGACAATCGCCGCAGGGGTCGTCCGATACCTTCAGGGAAAAGACATTTACCATCTCTGCAAACACAAACGCCGCCTTGCCCCGGAGGAACTGACGGACGAGGAAGAGGAAATCCTGCGCCATCTCGGCTTGTGGCACAGCCTGCACCGAACAATTACCACGCCCTATCGCGCCGTCCGCCGAGGCTTCCTCCGCCGACAATATCGCGCCGGTCGGCTCGAAAGCCCGTCGGCCAAACTCGAAGACCACCGCCAGCCTGAAAAACAAACATGGCGCGAGTGAGGGACTCGCAAAATTCTCTTGTTCGCCAGGCGGCGGACAAATAGAATGCTTAACTTTATTTGTCTTCGGTTTGCGATTATGGACAGCGAGAGCCAATCCAATTGCCGGTCGTGCCCGATGCACTCGTCATGCGAGTCTGCCGGACGGGACGATGCCGGCGACGGGCTGTCGGGCTGGTCCCTTGCCGGTCAGTCGGCGGCGTATTTCCTGCTGCCTCTGGCGGCGGCGATAGCGGCAGCGGCTGCGGTCAAGGGCGAGAACATGCAGATAGCCGCCGGCGTCGGGACATTTGTGCTCACAGCCACGGCAGCGGTGATAATCGGTCTGTACGTGCGACGGAAACGGAAAGTATCTAAATGACAATTTCGGAGACGACAGAAGTTCCGGGCAAACGCTCTTTTGCGCGCGGCGTGCATCCCGACGATAAAAAGTCGCTTTGCGCCGGTGCGCCCGTCGAGGTCCTTCCGACGCCTAAGTCTGTATTAATTCCGCTTTCCCAGCATATCGGCGCGCCGTGTAAGGCTGTGGTAAAACCGAAAACCGAGGTCGCCGTCGGCGACGTCGTGGGTGATTCCGAGGCGTTCGTATCCGCGCCGGTGCACGCATCGGTCGCGGGGACGACGACGGCGGCGACCGTCGTAACACTCCCGAACGGTCAGCACATCGGCGCCATTCCCATAACCGCCGCCGAAGCCCAGAGTCTTTCCGGGCGGGCGCTGTGGGACGACATCTACGGCGGACAGTGGGCGACAGGTTCCATCGATTCGTTCGAGCCGAAGCAGATTTCCGATGCCGTCCGCGCAGCCGGTATCGTCGGAATGGGCGGGGCAACCTTTCCCACGCACGTCAAATTCGCACGCAACCCCGAAAAGCCCATTGATACGCTGATTATCAACGGCTGTGAGTGCGAACCGTATCTTTCGAGCGATTACCGCCTGATGCTGGAAG
>CAYUYD010000178.1:0-5363 GCA_964449105.1 uncultured Planctomycetaceae bacterium
GAAATATTTTTTATTTTTTTCGCCACCCCCCTTTTTTGCGTTGACGTTTAAGCGCACAAACGTGAACGAAAAAACGGTATGGGAATCCCCGAGCGGCGGGTCTCCGACCCGCCGCGTCAGGAATTGACGAATATCTGCGTGTAAAGAAGTAGCGTATCCGCGCCTATTCGGAGAAACTGGTTACTGAAGTAACCAGTCCTTGAATATAATTCGGTTCCCGGATGGGACGTTGTAAGATTACACTGCACACGAGGACTGGTCACTTCAGTGACCAGTTATGCACGAGGGATGGTTACCTCAGTAACCATTTATGAAAGGAAAGTCCGTGTCCTCGTGGACTCGCAAATCTTCATCCTCTTCAAGCGGAGCGTACAACGGGCGCCGACGTTTTGAGCACTGGTATCGGGACAACCAGGTATATTTCATCACTGCTCGATGCAGAGGACGTTTTCACGCTTTTGCTTCGGAGCAGGCAAAGGAGGTTTTCTGGGATCGATTCGAACACTATACGAGGGAACACCTGTTCACCCCGTGGGTAACATCGCTTCTGGGCAATCACTATCACGTTTTGGGCTACTGCAAAACGGGCGAGATGCTTGGTTCGATGATGCGCAGGATTCACGGCTCGGTCGCCAAACTGACAAACGATCTCCTTTCGGAAAGACTTGTTCCGTTCTGGCGGGAGGCGGGGCATCAGGATTACTTCGACGGCTGCATCCGCGACGAAAAGCAGTGCAGACTCGCCTATCGCTACATACTTACCCAGAGCGTGCGTCACCGCCTCTGCGCAAACTGGAGCCAGTACCGACACACGCACATCAACATTGAACTGGAAGGTGCACTTCAGCGAGCGCTGGAACTGGGAGCGTTCATGGAGAACGTACCGTACCGTCGATATCAGTAGATCGCCGAATCAACTACCCTTGCCCCGACCACCCGCCAGCTTAATTCCATTTCCCTGAATCTTCCACCCGCTTGATTACCTTTGATACCCGAACATTCAGCGATTTGCAGATCATAGAGAGAGTATCAATAGTAGGGGACTTTTTGTTGTTTTCCACGATGCTAAGGTATTCTCGAGAAATACCGGCCCTGTATGCCACTTCCTCTTGTGTCATATTCGCCTTGTGCCTTAGTTTTCGCAGTTCCTCTCCCAACATACCTTGAAATTAACGGTTGACTGGCCGCCTGTCTGTGAATTATAGTTCACATCGTGAATTATAGATTACAGTCTGTTCTTCAATCGGGTGGGAATTATCAAGCCGCAACCTTGCGGAATCCCTTCGAATCAAAAAGGAAAAATACGCCATGAATAAACATGCTGGTGTGCCTGATTTGCGAAAAGTCGGGCAAATCCGTGGGAGTGGAACGAGCGGCAATATTCACCGTATGACAAAACGACACGGTGCATCTGTGGCCCAACTTCACCGCAAGGGCATCAGCACGGGCTTTCTGTCCAGCCTGGGGCAGGGATTTATGAGACAGTTGTACAAGGCAATTCCTTCCTGCCCAAGCGGATTTGGATTCGTGTGGCAAGAGCCTAGCGAAAAGGTATTAGGTTTCGTCGCCTGTGCCGAAAGTACAGGCAGAGTGTATAAACAATCACTTCGAAGACGAGGGCTTTTGATGCTCTTGTCGCTGATGCGATTCATGATCCGCCCTTCTTTCGTGCGACAAATGATTCAAACCCTCAGATATCCTTCTCAGGTTGGAAACGAATTGCCCGCAGCAGAAGTGCTTAGCATCGTTGTCTCCGAGTATAACCGCAGAAAAGGGATCGGAAGAGCGCTTATGGATCGAGCCTTCGAAGAATTCCGCAAACGAGAGATTAAATGTGTCAAGGTCGCCGTTGGGGCAGGCAACGAAACAGCGAATAAATTTTACCTACGATGCGGTTTTGAACTGGCAGTTACGCGCCGGCATCACGGCCTGCCCATGAATGTTTACGTAATTTCGCTGTAAAAAAACAGATAGGGTGCGGAACACGGCGGGTAGTACGGTTTGCTTGCAAGCCGTGTCGTTTCGGTTTGTGAAGTACCACCAGCTGCAAGCAGCCAGTGCCACCCACCGTAACACCCGTGGACTTATTTTCCCACTTCAAACGTAAAACTCTTCCCCGCAGCCGAGACGGTAACGGTATCGCCGTCGTAGATGTCGCCGGAGAGGATTTTGGGGGCGAGCGGGTTTCCGAGTTTTTGCCTGTCCCTCGGGGGCGACCACGTTTGCGCCCGCCAGGAATAATGTATATCTGTCCCCTATATTCCCAATCCGCCGAAAATCCGCTTTTTTCTTTCGCCGGACTGCTACGTCCGCAGATTGTTATGCTAACTTTCGATTTTCGCTCCGATTGCGGCGACGATCTTGTCGAAATCGTCCAGGCTGTAGTATTCGATAACGATTCTCCCCGAGTTTTTCGCCCGCCCCGGCCTGATGGTAACCCTTGTTCCCACCGTCTGCGTCAACTGCTGTTCGACATCCACCAGATACGCCGGCCTGGGCGGTATATCCCTGACTTCCCGAGGCATTTCCCCGCGCTGGGCCAATTTTACCAGTTCTTCGAGTTGTCGGACCGAGATATTTTCGCTTGCGACTTTCTGCGCCAGGCGGGTCTGGACGTCGGGTTTACCGGCCAGGCCTGCAAGGACCTTCGCATGCCCGAAACTGACTGCGCCGGCGATGATAAGCGATTGCGTCAAATCACATAAGTCCAGTATTCGCAAGTAGTTAGCAACAGTCGTCCTGGGTTCGCCCATTCGTTTCGCCACTTCTTCCTGCATCAGGCCGAAGCGGTCCATCAGGTCGCGGTATGCATTAGCCCGCTCGACGGGGTTCAGGTCCGCGCGCCGGAGATTTTCTATCAGGGACAGTTCGAGCATCTCCCTGCTTGATGCCGGCCTGACGATACAAGGAATCTCTGCCAGGCCCGCCAGTTCAGCCGCCCGAAGTCTGCGTTCACCGGCGATGAGGCGATAAGGCCTGTCGCCTTCGCCTTCGGGCATCCTGGCGATGAGGATCGGCTGGAGCAGACCGTGCAGGCGGATGCTGTCAGCCAGTTCGGTCAGGGCTTGTTCGTCGAATTGATGTCTGGGCTGGGATGGGTTAGGCCTGATGTCGCTGAGGGCGACCATGATGATCCCCCCCGCAGCGGTCGGTATTGGACGATGCTCAACAGGCGCGCTGTCAGCAGCAGCCGGTTCAGCCACCGGTTGATATTCCGGCGAATCGGTTTCGGAGATGGTGGAGTTGCGAATCAGGCTGGAAAGTCCTCGTCCGAGGCGGGGTCGATGCGGTTGTCGGGGCATTGGGGGACTCCTTTCCCGTATTTGTTTATTCCGATAAAGTTCGTTCCACGTGGAACATATTCAATCACGTATCCATAGCGTATCGTCCCGGAATGTTATCGCAAGGATATTTTTGAGATTTTTATGGAGCGTTTTGTTGTTCCACGTGGAACAATCCGATTGGGAAAATTAATCCTCTGCTTTCAAAGGCCTGGACATAAGGTCCATAATTGCCTGCTGGGGTGGTTGGGCTTCGAAGATAACGGCGTGTACCGCCTGTGTAATGGGCATTTCCACGTTTTTCTGCCCTGCCAGTTCCAGGACGCTTTGGGTCGTAGCGACGCCCTCGACGACGCCTTGGGTCTCTGCCAGGGCCTGTTCGGGAGTTGCGCCCTTTCCGACGGCTTCGCCGAAGGATCGATTCCTGCCATGAGGACTGATGCAGGTTGTTACCAGGTCTCCCATCCCCGCCAGGCCGGCGAAGGTTTCCCTCCGCCCTCCTGCCGATACGCCCAGGCGGGTTATCTCCACCAATCCTCTTGTCATCAGTGCTGCCTTTGCGTTATCGCCCGCCCGCAGGCCGTCGAGTATGCCCGCGGCGATGGCGATGATGTTCTTGGTGGCAGCCGATATCTCCACGCCGACAATGTCCGTATTGGTATAGACGCGAAAATACTCGGTCGTAAAAAGTTCCTGTACCTTTCGTGCGAGTTTCTCATCCGCCGATGCCGATACGACGGTTGCGGGCATCTTCCGGACCAGTTCGGCTGCGATGCTTGGCCCGGACAGCGCCGCTACCGGCAAGGGGTTGTCGGGCGAACCCGTCAGGACGTCCGCGAGGATCTGCGAAGGGCGGAGCAGCGTTTTGTTTTCGATACCCTTGGTAACGGAGCATATAGGCAGGCAGGGCGGGCAGTGCGGTTTGAGACGTTCCCAGACGGCGCGGGTGTATTGCGACGGCACGGCAGAGACCGCCATCACGGCATCGACGAACGCCTCTTTCGGGTCCGTCGTGATCTGCATCGCCTCCGGCAGCAGAGCGCCGGGGAGGAATCGCTCGTTCCTGCCTGTGCGGCGCATTTCTTCGGCGTTCCGCTCGAAGGCGCTCCACATCCTGACGGTGAAGCCTTTGCCGGCGAGTATCCCGGCGCACACAGTCGCCATTGCTCCGTCGCCGATGATTGCGATCGTCTCGCCCATAAACCGAAAGCATACCAATGCTTCGGCGATTTGTCCAGAGGGATTCACGGGCCAGAAGGTATGTATGATGCCCTACATACATACATACGCAGTATGTATCATGTATGGTAATCGGCGTTGATTTTGATGTACGCGCCGGACAGGTCGCAGGTGTAGGCTGTGAATTTTTCCCGTCCCATGTCGAGGCTGACTTTGATGACAACCGTATCGCCCTTGAGGTGTTCGCGTACGGCGAGGTGGGAGAACCTTTTCGGCAGACCACTGGCGAAAACCCTTATCCCGCCGATAGTTACAGAAATTTTCGACGGGTCCACCCTAGCGGCGCTTTTCCCGACGGCCATGACGATCCTTCCCCAGTTCGGGTCGGCTCCGTGGACCGCGCATTTGACCAGCGGCGAGTTTGCGACCGATTTAGCGGCGGCGGCAGCGTCTGCCTTCGAGGCGGCGGAATTGACGGTTATCCGAATCAGTTTGGTCGCGCCCTCGCCGTCGCGCGCCATGGCGACTGCCAGTTCCCGGCAGACTTCCAGGAGCGCACCGGCGAATCTGCGATGGTCGGGCGAACCGGATTGTATCTTTGTCCCTGCCAGTCCCGACGCCAGCGCGACGACGGTATCAGATGTGGACTGGTCGGAATCCACCGTAACGGCGTTGAAGGTTTCAGCCACAGCGGCTTTGAATGTCCGGTAGAGCAGGGCGGGTGCAATTTTCGCGTCGGTGGTGATTACGCTTATCATCGTCGCCAGTGATGGAGCGATCATCCCTGCGCCCTTTACTATGCCGGCGAGCGTTACCGTTTCGTCGCCGATGCGGGTCTGCACGACGGCGGATTTTTCCTTCGTGTCGGTGGTCATAATGGCGCGGATGACGGCGGAATCATCG
>CAYUYD010000178.1:5373-5870 GCA_964449105.1 uncultured Planctomycetaceae bacterium
GCGCCTCGGCGATGCCACGGCGAATCTTCGGCATGGGCAGTCGATGTCCGATAACGCCGGTGGAGGCTACGAGAATTTCATCGGGCTTGGCGCCAAGCAGACGGGCGGTCAGGTGGGTCATTTCCTCGGCGTCTGCCAGGCCGGGGCGTCCGGTGCAAACATTTGCCACGCCGGAGTTTATGACGATTCCGTGAATCCGGCCATATCCTTTCGGCAGGATCTGCCGACACCGGAGGACCGGTGCGCCGACAACCTGATTGGACGTGGTCAGCAGGGCGGCAGATACGGTTCTTTCAGCCACGATTAGGGCGAGGTCTTCTCTGCCTGTGGTCTTTATCCCGCAATGCACACCGGCGGCGAGGAAACCAGCGGGAAGCGTTATGTGTCGAACTTGATTCATTGTCCATTCTCCGCACGATGGCTGGCAGACCGGATTACCGGAAGACCGGATTACCGGAAGACCGGATTACCGGAAGACCGGATTACCGGAAGACCGG
>CAYUYD010000179.1:0-5812 GCA_964449105.1 uncultured Planctomycetaceae bacterium
CGAACCGGCACGAACCGGCACGAACCGGCACGAACCGGCACGAACCGGCACGAACCGGCACGGATTGGCACGGATTGGCACGGGTCGATTCCGGCAGATTCGTCCCGAACAAATCGGGACTCATCTGTCGGGGTTGGGGGAAAAGATTCCGGCAGATTCGTCCTTCGGACTTATCTGTCGGGGTTGGGGGAAAAGATTCCGGCAGATTCGTCCTTCGGACTCATCTGCCGGCTTGGACAGGTCGGGTTGACGGTATGGTGGCGCTGAGGCGAAGACGGATGTGGTCCATAGGATTCCCCGCTACGGTCGCCACGGCGACCAGGGCGGGCAGGCAGGGATTATGCAGATGATAACAACAGGCGGCTCGCCGTTCAGCGGTGTTCGTAACGCCCGGTGGACGCCATACTTTGAAGCGCCCCCGCTTCTGCGCTCGAGGTCAGCGGGCGCCGAAGTAGCCGTCCTCGTCGAACTCATCGCCCCGGAATGTCCGACCCAGGTAGGTCTTGCGGACCAGTTCGTCGTTGATGAGTTCCTTTGGCGGACCCTCCCGGAGAACCTTTCCGTTGTCGATGATGTAAGAACGGTCCGTAACGTTGAGCGTCTCGCGGACGTTGTGGTCGGTCAGCAGGATGCTGATGCCGCGGGCTTTCAGTCCTGCGATCTCGCGCTGAAGTTCCTCCACGGCAATGGGGTCCACGCCGGAGAACGGTTCATCCAGCAGGATCATCGTCGGGTTGGTCACCAGGGCGCGGGCGATTTCCAGTTTCCTCCGCTCGCCGCCCGACAGCGTCCGGGCCTCGTGGTCGGACAGGGCGGAAAGCCCGAACTGGTCCAGCAGGTGTTCAGCCCGTTCGAGCCGCATCGGTTTAGTGAGTTTCATGGTGTCCAGGACAGCCAGCAGGTTCTGCCTGACCGTAAGCCGCTGGAAAATGCTGGGCTCCTGCGAGAGGTAGCCCATTCCGAGGCGGGCGCGTTTGTACATGGGTATCGCGGTTACGTCCATGCTGTTGAATATGATCCTGCCTTCGTTGGGGCTGATCATACCGATGACCATTCGGAAGGTTGTTGTTTTTCCGGCTCCGTTTCGCCCCAGAAGTCCGACGATCTCGCCCTGGGCGACGTACAGTCCCACATGGTCCACCACGGCCCGGCCGGAATAACGCTTAATCAGGTTTTTCGTTTCCAGAAGTACCATAAATTCACTGTCTTTCTGCTTGTGGATAACGTGTGCAAAACTTTCGCCTGTCACCTAATCGGGTCGGAAGGGGTCTTTTCCACCCAATCTTTCCCAACAGTAGGCCGAAGTGGTTTAGGCGGCCCGTTTTTCCGCGTTTTTATTGCTAACTCCTTTTGTTTCAAGGTATTATCGCCGATTGGCCGGTCCGTAAGACGTTTTCGCTGTCGTTCAATCCCTTCGGCGGTTCACCCTGTCCGCGCCGGTTCGCCCGACAAGTCGGCCTTTACCTGGTCTGCGGCGCTAATGTTGATAACTTTCTGGCCACTTTGCGGTAAAACTTGCCGTTGCAGGGACATCCGTAATGCCGATGCATTGCTCTTATGAGTGTCGAAACCTATCAATTCGGGTCTGGCCGACGCCAACCGACGGGCCATTACTTCCATCGCCTGCGGGTTGTTGTCGATCAGGATAAACTTGCGTCCTTCTTCGACGGCACAAGCGCCGAGCGTCCCGCTGCCTGCGAAACAGTCCAGCAGCGTATCTCCGGGGCGCGAGTGCACCCGCACCAGCCGGCGCATTATACCCAAAGGCTTCTGCGTAGGGTAGCCGGTCTTTTCACGCCCGTTGGTCGGGACGATTGTATGCCACCAGACATCCGTCGGCGTCTTGCCACGAGAGGCCTTTTCTTTGCTCACCAGTCCGGGGGCCATGTATGGGATACGTTCCATCTGGTCGAAGTTGAATATGTAGTTTTCGGGGTCCTTTGCATACCACAAGATGTTGTCGTGCTTGGCCGACCACTTTTTCTTCGACCTTGCCCCGTAATCGTACGCCCAGATAATCTCGTTCATAAAGCACTCCCGCCCGAAGATGGTGTCCAGGAGCACCTTGGCGTAATGCACCTCCCTGTAGTCAAGATGGAGGAAAAGCGAACCGTCGGGCGTGAGGATTCTATGCAGTTCGACCAGTCGCGGCTCCAGGAACGCCGGGTAATCGTCGAATGAGTCGGCGAAATCCCTGTCGGCAAGGCGGATTGAGCGATACCGTCTGCCCTGGTATCCGGTGCGGTCGCCGGCATCGTCGCGGACGGTTTGCAGGGATGTGCGTTTTTGGACCTTTCCGGTATTGAAGGGCGGGTCGGCATAGACCAATCGGGCGCTGCCGGCCGGCAGTTCTCGCAGGATCGGGAGGTTGTCGCCGAAGTAGATTTTATTCATCGCATCTACCGTATCAGGCGCATCCTACCGACATTGGGCACGATCGGCAATTGTTTGAGCATCGGAAGGCGGAAGCCTCCGGGCCAGTACACGAAAAACGCCCTTCCGATCATGTTATATCGCGGGACGGTCCCATCGTTGTATCCCGGTCTGAGCGTGGGGGCGTGGTGGTCCCAGAGGCGTGAATCCAGACTGGCCGGTGAATTGTCGCCGAGGACGAAGAATTCATCCATATCGGGGTTATTTGTGAATTTCCGCAGGACCATCGGGTTTCCGGTGGTCGCCCTTCCGGGTTTGCGGGGGCTGTCGGAAATGTTCGGGCAGGTATAATAAACATCCCGCATGAGGCGTACATGCCACAGTTCCGCCGGGCCTCCGCAGGCAAGGATCGCCACCGTCGGCGTCGGAACGCCCTCAGCGACTGCCTGGATAATCCTGTTCCGGTCGGCGGAGTATTGGTCCTCGGTGCCGGCAAGCACCGCCTTGCCGTTCACCCACAGCGTTACTTTCCTTTCCACGTTCGTCAGCGCTACGTCATAAGCCCTTCCCATCACCAACGGGTCCAGCCTGCCGGAAGCCCACGGCTGCTCGTCCCATTTGACATCCCCGCCTTCGGAGACGCCGTGTTCCAGCACGCAACTGCCGTCCGTATCCACCCAGGCGCGGAAGTGGTCCGAAAAACTGCTCAGATGCAGCCCGATGCGGACATCGCTGCTTTCGCGGGGCACGAACATGAACGACAGTTTCAGATCGGAGCAGACGTCAACTTCCGGGTCGTAACCCTTCCCGCCGCCGGGCTGATTGTAGGAATAGACGGGGCAGAATCGCTCACGGTCGGTCTCGGTTTCGGCGGCGAATCGCAATTCAGACGGTGTCTCCGAGCCCTTCGAGCCGTCGAACCGGAATATCCGCCCGCCGTGGAGTTTTTTCCATACCTCTGGGCCGGCGCGATGCCGCCAGCGCGGTTGCCACTGTTGTTGGTTACCTGCCTGCCAGACGGCCTGATCAGGCTGATAATCGGTGTCGAAAATCACCTGCCACATGACGTCCTGTGTCTTGGAGGACGTTTTCCGAAGGATGTACCAGGGGCATTCTTTTTCGGCGCGGGGATTTGCGAAATCGTCATTGTCGATTCGACCGTCGTTATTAAAATCTTTCCCATCGCGAGCGAACACGTCGCCGTGGACGATCTCGAGCATCTGTCCCGGCAGGCCGATGAGGCGTTTGATGTAGTTCTGCTCGTTGTCCTGCGGATTCTTGAAGACTACTACGTCCCATGGCCTGGGCTCGGTGAAACGGTAAAGATATTTCAGCACCAGAACGCGGTCCCCGCCATAGGCATACGTCTTTGGGAACTTGTACCGGTATCCGCAATTCGGGCAGACGGGCAGCGACCCGCCGGCCTTGTCCGACCGGCCGCTGGGCGGCAGCGGTTCGGACAGGTTTGTTGACGACGCGCTGGGGTCGTGGGGAAGTCCGAAGGCGTAATGATACCCGCAGGCAGGACAGTCGAACTGCCAGTGCTGCCCCATCAGGCGAGGCGCCATCGAACCGGTGGGAATCACAAACGCCTCAAGCACGAACGCGCGCAGCACAAACGCCAGCACCACCGCTATCCAGACGCTCTCGACCGTCTCGCGGATTGATGCGAACTGCTCACTGCTTTGACTGTTACGGGCATCCATCGTTTCTGAACCTGCACCAAAGCGTGATACGTTATCGGTTTCCACCCGGTTGTGCAAGTGACCGGAATACCGGAAGACCGAAAATAGGGAATAGGTCGTAGGTCATAGGTCGTAGGGAAAAACGGAAAGAAAGGAACTCCCGCCACGGCGGGCAGGTGGGATTAGGGACTTGGGACCAGGAAAGAAATCCGCAATCCGCAATGTATTGACGCCGACAGGCTCCTGTGATACTTCCATGTTTGAAGGAGTGAACCAATGGGCATGACGACCGAACAACTGGCAGGGCGGGTAAAGGAAACCGCCTACCTGGAAGGGGACTTCCTCCTCCGCAGCGGAAGGCGGAGCAAGTTCTACCTCGACAAGTACCTTTTCGAGACCGCCCCGGACATCCTGGCAGAAATGGGCAGGCGAATGGGCGAATACGCTTCCGACGCCGACGTCATCGCCGGACCTGAACTGGGCGCGGTGGCGCTGGCAGCCGCGGTGAGCATGGCTACCGGAAAACCCTTCGCCATAGTCCGAAAGGCCAAAAAAGACTACGCCACGGGCAAACTCATCGAGGGTGCGCCGGTGGAAGGCAAAAAAGTCCTGCTGGTCGAGGACGTCGGCACCACCGCCGGAGCGGCCTTGGAAGCCGCCCAAACCCTCGCCGCCGCCGGCGCGAAGATTACACGCCTTGTCTTCGCCATCGACCGCATGGAAGGCGCTCGCGAAAACGTCGAATCCGCCGGATACGAATTCAACGCAATCCTCACAGCTGAAGATTTGGGGATCAAATAGGATTTTCGATTTTCGATTTTTCCTGCCCATCCGGCAGGCAGGGATTTTCGATTTGGGGAGCGGCGGATTTCTGCGTTTTGCCCTTCATCCATGGGCAGTCGTCGCGCTGGGGGCAGGTTTCGCAGCCGTACTTTTTCGACATCAGCGGCAGGACGATGAACGCATCAACCGCAAAGACCACCAGCAGCGCCAGCAGGCCCCAGTTGAAGTGGCGTATTTCGAATATGGCCCCGAAAATCGGCGGGATGAACCACAGGGGCACTATTACCGGGATGTGCTTTTTGAATTTTTCGGCGAAGCGGCCGCAGGCCTGTCGAGGGCGGAGTTTGGCTGCGATCCGCCCGTAGCCGCAGGGACATGACCGCGTACCGTGGTATCGGCAGTATGGGCAGACGAACAGCATAATCCACAGCGCCCCACCCAGCCCGTAAAGGACGTAAAGCCCGGCGGAAACCCATCCCCACAGCGACGCTCCCATCCCGGCCAGGAAAATCCCAGCACCCAACAGTACCATCAGGATATACGGCAGGTTGTTAATAATTTCGCCAAAGGGCGTGTATTCGCGGTGGTGATTGGAGTCTTCAATGTTCATGTCGTTCCTCGCGGTGTTCTGCAATCGAAATCAAAAAACGAAATTCTAAAATGTCTATACCACGTTTCTGTTTTCGTCTTCGTGCCGGTTATGTTCCGCCTGGGATCGGCCTTCGTCCTGGCGCTTATGGTTGATGCCTAGTTTGGCTTCGTAGAGGCGGTAGATGTCGGCAGGCGTCAGGCCCAGCAGTTGGCAGATGCTGATCCAGAAGAACAGCATGTCGGTGGCCTCGACGCGGGCGTTCTGCAAATCCTGCAACTCATACTGCCTGCCCGTCTTGGCTTCCTTATACCAGTGCTTCCACGCCAGGCAGTGTTGCAGTTCGCGGCACTCATCGGCCAGGGCGTCGATGTAATTTTTC
>CAYUYD010000180.1:0-5783 GCA_964449105.1 uncultured Planctomycetaceae bacterium
AGAGCCGTATGTCAGCCTACAGCATGCCGGAGCGAACCTGCGGGGCCTGATGCGCGTTCTCTTGTTCAAGCGGTTTGAGTCGAGTGTTTATGCCTTTCAGGAGACCATCCGCCGGTTGCTCAAGATTCATGAGTCGTTTATCAAGGCCATCGACGAGGGCTTCGTCCCGGCGGGCGAGGAAGCGCAGCATATCCTCTATGGAAGCGACACGCTCGAAGAGACCGACTTCATGGACGCCTTGCGCGCGGTGTCGCAACGCTACGACGCAGCGGACTTCGACACGGATACCCTGCGCAGGCACATCGCGCACGACATCGAGATTTTGAAGACGGTCCGGACGCTGGTTGAACCCATCACCCCCGAGAAAGACGCCAAACTCCAAACGCTCAAAGCGCGCCTGTCTGACAAGCCGTTGAAGGGTGCGAAACGGTTGATCTTCACTCAGTACGCCGACACGGCGAAGTATCTCTACGCCAATCTGAACCCCGGCGACCGCCTCCCCGACGTGGAGGTTATCTACAGCGGGGACAAGAGCAAAGCGCGCGTTGTCGGACGGTTCGCGCCGAAAGCCAACCCGGAGTATCGCTTTGCCAAAGGCGAAGCGGAACTCATGACCGTCGTCGCCACCGACGTTCTGGCCGAAGGTCTCAATCTCCAGGACTGCGACAACATCATCAATTACGATCTGCACTGGAACCCGGTGCGGCTGATTCAACGCTTCGGACGCATCGACCGTATCGGATCGGAACATGAAGGCATCTTCGCCTTCAACTTCCTGCCGGAAGTGGGAATCGAGAAAAATCTAAATTTATACGACAAGCTGCACAACAGGATTCAAGAGATTCACGACACCATCGGGGAGGACTCCAACATCCTGGACGAGACCGAACGCCTGAACCCCGAGGCGATGTATGCCATTTATGAAACAAAGGGCGGCGGCCCGATGCAGTTAGACCTCTGGGGCAAACCGGAAGACGAGTTTCTGGACCTGAACGAAGCCGAGGAAATCCTGCGGCAATTGCGGAAGGAAGACCCTGCGGAGTTCGAGCGCATCGCCGCTCTGCGCGACGGCATCCGCACGGCGCGGCCTTCTCTGCAAAAGGGTTTGTTCGTTTTCTGCCAGGCGGGCCGTTTTCAGCAGCTCTTCCTGCTCGACGAAAAGGGCGCCGTCTTTTCCCGCGATGTTCCGAGGGTGGTCGGCACGGTCAAATGCGCTCCCGATGCGAAGGCCGCCGACCTGCCGGACGGATACAACAAGGCGGTCATGGCCGTTCAACGGGCATTTGCCGAGGAAGTCAAACACCGGGAAGCCGAGCGCAGGCATACCTTCAATCTCACGCACGGCCAGCTCTATGCGCTTCGGGAACTCAGGATCCTTTTTGAAGCCGTGGCCGATGAAGAAATCAAGGGTAATATCAACATTCTGGAGAAGGCTTTCCGAGGCGCTTTGACCGGCGCGGTCAAGCGCGAGTTGAACCAGTTGCGGCGGAATGCCGTCGTAGGTGAGGCGCTCTACAAGAATCTGATCCGAATCTACGACCAGCACAACCTGAAAGACGTGGCAGCCCGGCGAAGCCTGGAACTCGAAGACAAACCGATCCCCCGAATCATTTGCAGCGAAGCATTGGTCTGAATACCGCGAACCTGAAAATGCCACGTGTCACGAACAAGATTAAACCTCTTGGCCGCATCGGCCGCGGCGATTGGTCCGGTCCGGCCGTCAGGTTATCCAGTGGGGGCGGTCGGCCATCCAGGTCTTCACTGTTTCCAACAGCCACTCCTCGAGTTCCCGGACAAGATAGAATTTCGGGAGGAGCAGGTCGTCGTCCGGCGAAATCATCCCCGCGTCGATGGCCACCCGGGCGAGCGCCGTCTGGGGATAGATGCGGATACCGGAGGTGATTTTCAGCTCATCCAGAGGCAGCGAATCGGCAAACGTCAGGCTCTCTAAAACCGACTCCTGCGTTTCGCCGGGACCGCCCAGCATGAGAAACCCCTGCTGACGGATGCCGTGCCGCGCCAACGTCTCCGCCGTCTGCCGGATCTCCCGGAGATTGAACTTCTTGTTCATGTTCCGGAGGATCCGTTCGGAGCCGCTTTCGAATCCGAGGCTGACTTCCCTGCAACCGGCGGCCGCCATGAGCGCAGCCAGTTTCTCGTCGACCTTCCCGGGGTAGAGGATGCACCGCCAGGATATGTCCAGACCGCGGTCGATGATTTTTCTGCAGATCTCTTTAGCATAGCCGGGAGGGAGGTTGAAGGTGTTGTCCACGAAAAAGATCTGTCGGAAGCCGGATTCAACACAGCAGGCGAGCTCCGTGACAGCCGCCTCCGGGGATCGTTTCCGGATAGCAAGCCCCTCGATGGTGGACGTGGAACAGTAGCTGCAGTTCAGCGGGCAGCCCCGGCGGGTCTGAAACGGAAGCCACAGTCCCCGATCCTGGGAATCTAAGAACTCGTGCGCGCCGAAGATGGGTAATAAATCGAGATCCTTCACGAATGTTCTTTTACCGAGCAGGCCGCGATCCCGCAGGTACAGGCCTGGCGTTTCCGAGAGGTCCGCCTTTTGTGCGAGGCGCTCGATCAAGGCGGGAAAGGCGACCTCTCCCTCCCCCTGGATCCCCATGTCCGCCTCCAGATAGGCCAGGACGCTCTCCGGAAATATGCTGTAGCCCGCTCCCCCCAGGACGACTGGGGCGTCGGAAAGGCGACGGCAATCGCGGACGACGCGCCTGACCTCATCGAGCAGGAACCGGCCATCCTTCGTCTGGTCGTCGATGTTCCGGACGGAGATCCCGATCACGTCGGGGCCGAAAGAGGCAATGGTCTCCCCGATAAGGGACTCTGAATCGTCTTCCGCCATCAGATCCAGCACCCGGACGTCGTGACCGCCGTTGCGCGTCGCCGCAGCCACGTAACTCAATCCCAGGGGAAGGGGAAGGATATTGATCCTTTCCGTATTGGCGGAGATCAGAAGCACCCGCATGACGATAATAATCCTCCAATTGACCGTCCATCCCGCGTGGATGAGCCGCTTGCGTCGTCATCACTGATTTTAGGATATACTACTTCGGTGCATTTTAGAAGTCGTTTGGCGGAAATCATGGATTCCGGGCGCGCTTTTTCTCCTGCCTTTTAAGCGGCTGGGGGTATTGCGGCTGTGGGGACTGTCCGCCATCGGCCGTGTGGGGGCGCCAAATATCGATGCCGACCCGTCGCTCCCGGAATTTATATGCCGATGAAAAATGGCGGACTTCCGGCTTTTAGCTGATGAGCTCGCAGATCAGGGATGTGATGCGGTTTGCGGGGCCTAAGATGCTTTACCGGCATCCTATCCTGGCCATCCGGCACCTTCTTGTTCAACGAAGGACCCATCCCGACATTTGATGGGATACGGATCTTTGCCCCGTTCCCGGGCGTCGTCAGAGCGGGCCCATCTCCTCCTGCTAACCCGGCATGACCACAGGATAGGGAATGAGAATGCGGGCAATCGAACCGATCACAACAAAAATGACAATCGCGGCGACAGCCGCGGCAATCGTATACACTAATGCTTTTTCCCGGGGCGCTTTCATGAGAACGGGGATTCCCTCGTAGAGCAGATACAGGCTGTATAGACCGGTGATCCCAAGGATGCCCAGAGCGGGAATGATCATGAAAATCGCTGCGATCCAGGCAGCGGTCGCGGAGTATGCGGACAACTTGAGCGCCTGGCCGGGATTCTTCTCTCCGGAAAAGGTGGGGGCCAGGAAGTCGATAATCAGGGCCAGCACATATACCCCGACAAGACTCAGAACGTAATGCACGACCGCCGACAGGATCGCCGTGACGATGGGGATCCGGAAAGCGGACCCGACAGGCATGCCGATGCCGACGATGGACATCCCGATGACGGAGGCCACGGGGCCGATGGCCGCCAGGGGGATGATGTAGTTTCTGTACAAATCGGGGGTCGTTGTGGATTCTCCGGCAATGACCTCCCATTCCTGTTTCGGTTGCAGCAGGATCCTCTTGACGCGGTCGACCAAAGTCATCTTTCAGCCCTCCTTTGTTTGTTTCAAAACTCCAATGATAAAACAATCAGTAATGATTGCTGAAGATTGTGGGCTTACATGAAGCGGGTGTCAAGGAATAATTCTCTCATTTTTTATTTCCTCGGCCTGATGTGTTTGCCGTTGCTGATGGAATCGTCGGGATGGGCAACCACCTTTTCTTGCTCCTTGAGGCCGGAGACAATCTCCGCCGTCAAGCCGTTTCTTTGACCAACTTCAACTGTGCGCTGCCTCGCCTTTCCGTTATCTTCAACAAACACCATCCATTCCTTGCCCGAACGGAAAAGAGCGCTGGCAGGGACCTGCAGAACGTTCTGTCCCTCCCAGATCACAAAGTGCGCCTCCAGGCGATAACCGTCGCCAAGAACGCGCCACGTTTCCGGCGGAGACGTGATATCGGCAACGACCAGCACCCGTTGCTCCTCTACGCCGAGGCTCGATACCTTGGTGAATCCCGCCGGCTCGACGACTCGCACGACTCCCGTCAATATCCCGTCGCCGCCCCAACGTTTAAAGATGACCCGAGTTCCCTTTTTCATTTTGACCGCATCCGAAGAGAGGACCTCTACGCGGACTTCCAGGTTGTCGGCATTGCCGATATCCATCAGCGGTTCGCCGACATGGACGGCACCTTCACTCTCGCGGTAGATTCTGAGAATACGACCTCCGACCGGAGACAAAACATATATAGTATTATGTTTTTCGGTTCTTCCACTCGGGGTAAAGTTCTGCAGGGTTGTTTTTGTCCGCTCAAACTCAGCATGAGAAACATCAACGGCAGCTTTAGCTGAACGTTGAACCGCCCGCGCCTTTTTCGCCTCGGATTGGGCCTGATCGAATTGGTCTTTCGCAACAGAACCCTTAGCATACAAATTCGTAATCCGTTCCAATCTCCTCTCAAGGTAGTCAGCATCAGCCATAGCGGCACGCTCCTTTTCCATTGCAGCGTTCAGCGAAGCCTCCGCCGCAGAGACGGTCGTTTCGGCTTCCGCACGGCTTCGAGGATCAAGGGCTTGTGAACGCAATGGCTCCAAGGCAACGACAATCTGTCCCTTTCGTACCGGATCTCCCACTTTGGCGTCGATGCGCCGCATGTATCCGGCTGTGGGCGCCGAGATAACGAACCGTTCCTTCAGCCGGGTGCGGCCCTCTTCTTCGATCGTGACCTGGAGCGGGCCCCGCCAAACATCGGCGAGATCGACCTCCACTGCTTTGGGCATGAAGCCGTAAACCGTTGCCGAGACGACGATGAAGACGATAACGATAACGAATAATTTTCTGCGCGTTGCAGCTTTCATAACGTTACTCCCTGGTTTTTAATACCTCCACCAAATCCAAATGATCCAGTTTATGACGCACAATCAACCCCGAAACCGAGGCCGACGCGAGAACGACCGCTGCCGCGAGGGAATAGGTCTTTGTCTCGATCACCAGCGGCACCCGAAAAAGGTCGGAGGCCAGCGCCTGGGCGATGTAGGCACAAAGCCAGTATCCGATAATAAAGCCCAGGGCGTGATGAGTCCCAGTTCCCCCAGGAGGATATATGAAATTTCGCCCCGCGTGTAGCCCAGCACCCTGAGGCTGGAGAGCTCCCGGATTCGCTCCGACAAGGCGATCCTCGCGCTGTTGTAGACGACGCCGAAAGAGATGGAGCAGGCCATCAAGGTGGCGATGAACGTGAAAAAAAGCATCCCTTTGGCCTGCACCTCTTGAAAATTGCGGATTTCGTTT
>CAYUYD010000181.1:0-5768 GCA_964449105.1 uncultured Planctomycetaceae bacterium
TCCGGCGCGTTCGCCCAGGCCGTTGATGGTGCATTCGATCTGCCCTGCCCCCGCGCGGACAGCAGCCAGCGAATTTGCCACCGCCAGACCGAGGTCGTTGTGGCAGTGGACGCTGATGACGGCATTATCAATGTTGGAGACATGCTTGCGCAGGTAGCGGATAAGGTCGCCGAACTGCTTGGGCATGGCGTATCCGACGGTGTCGGGGATATTGACGGTCGTCGCGCCGGCTTCGATGACGGCGGCAACCACGTCGGCGAGGAACTCCGGCTCGGTGCGGGAGGCGTCTTCCGGCGAGAACTCCACGTCGTCGGTGTATTCCCTTGCCTGGCGGACGCCATCGACGCTCATTCGGATAATCTCGTCCTTGGCGCGCTTGAGTTTGTGTGTGCGGTGGATTTCGCTGGTGGCGCAGAAAACGTGGATTCGTCGGCGCTCCGACTTGGCGACGGCTTCGGCGGCCCGCTCGATGTCCTTATCGACCGCGCGGGCAAGGGCGGCGACGGTGCATCCGCGAATTTCTTCAGCCACTGCCTGGACGGCTTCGAAATCGCCCGGAGAGGCTATCGGAAATCCCGCCTCGATAACATCGACACGCAGGGCCTCCAACATCCTCGCCACCTCCAGTTTCTCGGCGAGGTTCATACTGCATCCGGGCGATTGCTCACCGTCCCGAAGCGTGGTGTCGAAGATCAGGATTTTTCTCGGCTCAACCATGATGATTTTCCTTTACTATTGACCTTTGAATGGCAAAATAAACTTCGGCCATTACGGAAACAAAGATAGCAGGATTTTAGGGATTACAGGATTACTGGATTTTAAAATAACAAAAGAAGAATCCCTGTAATCTTAAAATCTCTGTAATCCCGCTCTCTTTATTGACCTTTGAGCGGAACGTCCCGCCGGGATGGCAAGTTTATTTAGCAATTCAAACCTCGTTATTGTTTCGTCAGTTGGCGTTCATTTCGCCCAATAAAAAAGCCCCGCGTCCTTCGTTCGGACTGCGGGGCGTTAAAGCCCGATGTTCCCGCAGCCCGTCAGCGCAGCAGCAACCCCGGCAATAGCAGAAGGCTCAGACTCTTTGGCTGACGGACCATTATTAATCCTTTATCCGCAGTCCATTATATCGGTCTTTGGCGTTTTGTCAAAGAGAAAAAATCGGCAAATTGCGGCATGACGGGATTGCTCACTTTACGAGCCGCGACCGTAAGGGAGCGGTCGGCAACCGCTTCACAGCCAGCATGACCGCTCCCTTACGGTCGCGGCTCGTGAGTATTACATCTCTATGTCGCTGCCGTCGAGGACAGCCTTTTTCATAGCGGCGATATGGTCCGGTCCCGTTCCGCAGCAGCCGCCGATAATGTTCGCACCGGCATCGACCAGTTTCGGCGTTTTTTGCGCCATTGTATCGGGTGTTTCTTTGAAGACGGTCCGGCCATTCTCGATGACCGGCATGCCGGCGTTGGGCATGGCGATGATGGGCATGTCCGGCGCTTCCGCCCGCAGGAGTTTGACGATCTCGATCATGTGGTCCGAACCGGTGCCGCAGTTAGCGCCTATGATGTCCGCTCCGGCGGCAATAATCCCCTCGGCGAATTTCTCCGGCGTAACGCCCATTATCGAGGCGTACCCGCCCCACGATTGCGGGTCGAACGTAAAACTCGCCATTACTACGAGTTGGGTATTTTCCCTGGCGGCCCTGACGGCGACCGCCGCTTCGGCCAGGTCTGTCATTGTCTCGACGATTACCGCATCGGCGCCGCCGGCTTCAAGGGCGACCATTTGCTCGCGGAAGGCTTCGTAGAAAGCCTCCTCTGTCTCCAGGCCCAGCGGGGCCAGGAACTCGCCCGTCGGTCCGACGCTGCCGAGGACGTACTGGCTGTCGCCGGCGACTTCGCGTGCGATGGCGGCGGCGGCCTGATTAATCTCGCCGACCCGACTGTCCAGGCCGTAATGCTTCAACTTATACCGCGTCCCGCCGAAGGAATTGCATTCGACAATATCGCTTCCGGCCCGGCGGTACCGGCGATGGATGTCCCTTACGTCGTCGGGGCGTTCGAGGCACCACAGTTCCGGGCACGAGCCAGGCTGTAATCCCTTTGCATGGAGAAGAGTGCCCATAGCGCCGTCGCAGAAAAGGATTTCGCCGGACTTCAATCTTTCAATCATGTTCTGCATGAGTCATTTCCTTCCGTGCTATGAAAGACCTTTGCATGCTCGTTGTCAAGCGGCTGTACCGACTGCGAATACAAAAATAGCAGGGATACAGGGGATGCAGGGGATTGTATTTTAAGAAAAAAACAAAAAAGGGTTTTATCCCTTGTATCCCCTGCATCCCTGCTAATGCTTTGTTTCGCCCGCACCGGAATGGAAAAGTTCGACAAAATGTTTTGACACACGCTTCTGCGAACGATAGAATTACCTCTTTGGCTCAGAGCCGAAGGGAGAGGGATTCCGGATGGCCGGTGAATTAAAAGGCAAAAGCATCCTTCTGGTCGATGATGATCAGGATATATTACTGTCGATGAAGACGGCGTTGGCTGAAACCGGCGCGGACATCGACACGGTAGGGGACGGCGACAGCGCTGTGCAGAAAGTATCCGTCTCGCCGCCGGACCTTCTGGTGCTGGACGTGATGCTGCCGAAGAGAAGCGGCTTCCTCGTTCTGGAGAAAATCAGGCAGACAATAAAGAAAACCGACCCGCCGAGGGTTATAATGATTACGGGCAATCCGGGCGCCAGGCATCGCGTATATGCCGAAGCACTCGGTATAGACATGTACCTGAACAAACCGTTCCGGATTGAGAAACTGGTGGAAGCAGCCAAGGAATTACTCACTAAGCAAGGATAGTCGGGCCGATTTAACAAAGGAAAATAGGAACGACAAGGCAACAAGACAAACGTAGGTAAGTAAAGCGGAAGGAAAAAACGGGAAGACGATGGGTATTGCAACGACAGTCATGAAAGAAGAGATTGTAAGTCAGTATCGACGGCACGACGGGGATACCGGCTCGGCGGAGGTGCAGATTGCCCTGCTGACCAGCCGAATCAATCACCTCACCGAACACTTCAAGGCGCACAAGAAGGACCACGCCTCAAGGCAGGGTCTGTTGAAAATGGTCGGTAATCGCAATAGCCTGCTTAAGTATCTGGCGCAAACCAATTCGACACGGTACCAGCAGGTCATCGCCGCTTTGGGACTGCGAAAGTAACCATCTCCCAATTTAGCAATCAGCAGTCAGCCATCAGCAAAGGGCAAAGTGATGCAGTCGGCTGCTGTTTGCTGTCCGAAGGACTCTGCGAGAACGCTGACGGCTGCAACAGGAAAAGTGAAAGTAAAAGGCTAATAAGAAGGTAAAGAAGGTTAAGGTAAGTAAAGGTAAGGAAAGAAGAAAATGGAAAAAGTAACGACAATTGAGAAGGAAATAGGCTCACAAAAACTCATTCTGGAGACGGGAAAGGTCGCAAGGCAGTCGCATGGCACCCTGACGGTTCGATATGGAGACACGGTCGTTTTGGCTACGGCGCTGTCGGCGCCGGCGACCCGCCTGATAGATTACTTCCCGCTTTACGTGGATTATCGGGAGATGCAGTACGCCGGCGGAAAGTTCCCCGGCGGGTTCTTCAAGCGTGAAGGCAGGCCATCGAGCAAGGAAATTCTCACCTCACGGTTAATCGACCGGACAATCAGGCCTCTGTTTCCGAGTGATTTCAATAACGAAGTCCAGATTCAGTGCATAGTGATTTCCGCCGACAAGGACAACGACGCCGACGTCCTGGCGATGATCGGGGGCAGCGCATCGTTGGCATTGAGCCCGGCTCCATTCCTTGACCCTGTCGCCGCCGTCCGCGTCGGGCGAGTCGATGGGCAGTTCGTTGTATTCCCGACATATAAACAGCGGGAGGAAAGCGACTTCGACCTGGTAGTTGCGGGCCATCGAGACGCGATTAACATGATCGAACTCGGCGGGAACGAGGTCGATGAGGAAACGGTCTCCCAGGCCTGCGAGTTCGCCTTCGAACACATTCGAACGATCCTCGGTATGATCGAATCGATGGTCAAAGAGGCGGGCGCGGAAAAGACGTATGAATCCACACCGCTCAGCGAGAAACTGCTGGCTTTGGTGGCGGACCGCTGCGGGGAAAAACTCCGCAAGGTAAAGCAGATTAACAAAAAGGCCGAGCGGAACCAGGCCGTCACTGCACTGTGCGACGAACTGCTGGCCGAACTGTGCCCCGAAGGCGTCGAGAAGCCGGAATACGCCCCCGCCGACGTCCGAAAGGCGTTTTATAAGACCGAAGGGAAGGTTCAGCGCGAGTTAATCCTTTCCGGAATCCGCCCCGACGGTCGGGCAGCCGACGAGATTCGCAAGATAACGATAGAGGTTCCCGCCTTACCGAGGACGCACGGTTCGGCGCTGTTCACGCGCGGCGAGACCCAGTCCCTGGCCGCCGTAACGCTCGGCACCCCGAGAGACCAGCAGAAGATCGACGGGCTGCCGGACGAATATTTCAAACGGTTCCTCCTGCACTACAATTTCCCGCCGTTCAGCGTCGGGGAAATTCGCCCCATTCGAGGCCCGGGCCGAAGAGAAATCGGACACGGCGCACTGGCTGAAAAAAGCCTACAGCCCGTCCTTCCGTCGGCGGATGAGTTTCCCTATACCGTCCGCGTCGTCAGCGAAATCCTCGAGTCCAACGGCTCCAGTTCGATGGCGGCGGTTTGCAGCGCTACGCTGTCGCTCATGGACGCCGGCGTGCCCATCAAGGCGCCCGTCGCGGGAATCAGCATCGGCATGGTCAAAGAGGGCGATCAAAAAGTCCTCCTGACCGATATTATCGGCGAGGAAGATTTCCACGGCGATATGGACTTCAAGGTGGCCGGTACCCGCAAGGGCATCACCGGCATCCAGATGGACTTCAAACCCGCCTCCGGTATCGACATGGAAACCATCGTCCAGGCGCTTGAGCAGGCAAAGGGTGCCCGAATGAAACTGCTGGACGACATCGAAGGCGCCATCGCCGCACCGCGGAAAAATATAAGCGAATTCGCCCCGAAGATGATCACCATAAAGATCGACCCGGAAAAGATCGGCAAAGTCATAGGACCAGGCGGAAAGATGATCAACGGCCTGTCAACCAAGTACGAAGTCTCCATCGACATCGAGGACGACGGGACGATTTTCATCGCCGGCGTCTCCGGCGACGGAGCGGAAAAGGCGCGTGCCGAAATCGAGGCAATGACCGAAGAGATCAAAGTCGGGAAGATTTACACCGGAAAGGTTGTCGGAATAAAGGATTTCGGCGCATTTATCGAGATTCTTCCCGGTCAGGACGGCCTGTGCCACATATCGGAACTGGAAGACAGGCGGGTGGAAAAAGTTACCGATGTCTGCAACCTCGGAGATGTGGTGAAGGTGAAAGTCGTCGGGATAGACGACCGAGGCCGGATAAAACTGTCGCGAACAGACGCGATGAAAGAAGAGAAAAAAAAGTAATTGGGCGCATTTTCGCATAGTGGGTGGCATGTTCTCCCGTACGGGTGAACATGCCCACCCCCTTTAGACGGGTGAGGGCATGGCACCAGGCACCCGGTGTGGGCACAAGTCCATTGACTGAACGAACCCCAAAGACCGAAGATTTGCTCGAACTGGTCAAGTCCATAGGCAATCTGCCGCACGAAATCAACAACCCGCTCTCGACGATTAAACTCAATCTGGAACTTCTGGCCGAGGATTTCGCCGACGGCGACGACGACCGATACCGGC
>CAYUYD010000182.1:0-5752 GCA_964449105.1 uncultured Planctomycetaceae bacterium
GGAAAAACCGCCGAAATGACGTAAGTGCTTGTCCGCCATAGTAAAAATATTTTTTGTTTTTTTCGCCACCCCCCTTTTTTGCGTTGACGTTTGCGCGCGCGGATGTGAACGAAAAAGCGTTTTTAATGGCCTGCCCCCCAAAAACTGTACCAAGGTCGGACATTCCGAAGTGCCTTGCTGATTTCGTGCCACCCCCAAGTCCCGGCGCGCCGGGGTTTGGTTGGGGGTGCTTCTTACACGGACACCCCCAAGCTTCGCTTCGCTGCGCTTGGGGGTGGCACGAATTTCCATCCCCTTGGGAAGGCCACCATCCGCCTGAAGGCACCATCTGCCGCTAAGCGAAAACATCCTGCTCATCCGGTGAAATGCCGTGGGCGACCAGGGCGTCGTGATATTTGAGCATCAAGTGAACATCACGGCGACCGTGACGCCAGGACCAGAAGATACCCCAGACAAGACCCCCGAGTGCAGGCATTAACATCATCCCCACCACTGTCCCCAACGCGAAGGCAAAAACGACCTTCATCTTGAGCTGCGAATCGGCATCTGTCCAATTTAACAAATCGCCAATGAGTGACACCATCGGAATAGACCAGATAAAAATCCCGCAACCAACCAATCCGGAAGTTAAAAGAAGCACTCTTGCAAACGGCCATCTTCGTTTGGAGTTCCTTCTCATCTGCTCGACATATTCTTCGTCGGTTTTGCGTTTGGGCCGGAATTTCATATCGCTCCCCTTTGAAAAATGCTGTTTTTCGTTCGCGCAGTTCGCGGCGAATTTTTATTCGACCACCATATTGTTTCGATGGACGACTTCGTCGTATGGTTTTTCGCCGAGAGCGGCGGCGATTTGGGAGGTTTTCAGGCCCTTTATGGCGTCGATGTCGCGGGCGGAGTAGTTCGTCAGGCCTCGTGCTACCTGGCCGCCGGCGCTATCGACAATGGCGATGGTATCGCCCTTTTTGAAATGACCCGCAACATCGGTGATTCCGCTCGGCAGGAGGCTTTTTCCGCCTTCCCGCAGCGCCTTGGCGGCTCCGTCATCGACCGTGATTTTTCCGGCGGATCTCGCGGCCTGTCCTATCCATCGCCTGCGGGAAGACATCTTGCCTTCTGCGGGCAGGCAGACAGTGCCGAGTTTTTCCCCCTTCAGCAGCCGGGCCAGGATGTCGGGCGTGCGGGCGTTGGCGATAACGGCTGCCTCGCCGGCGGCGGCGACCATATAAGCGGCATGAAGTTTCGTACCCATTCCGCCCGAACCGCCCCGGCTGAGCAAGCCCGTATCCAGTTCGGCATCGCCGGCGTCCTCGACAACGTCCAGCACCTTCCCATCGGACAGCACGCCATCGACGACGGTCAGCATTATCAGCAAATCGGCGCGGAGCATGTTCGTCACCAGGGCGGCGACGATGTCGTTGTCGCCGAACCGCCCTTCCAGTTCATCGACGGCCACCGTGTCGTTTTCGTTGATGACTGGCACGACGGACATCTCGTGCAGAGCGGCGATGGTATTGCGGATGTTGAGGTATCGGCTGCGATCCTCGAAGTCGCCGCGGGTGATGAGAATCTGGGCAACCTTCATCAGGCCGAGGGCGGCGAAGGCGTCGTGGAACGTCCGCATCAGTTGCCCCTGCCCGACGGCTGCGGCGGCCTGGAGCATCGGAAGCGTTCCGGGGCGCTCCGTCAGTTCCAACTCGGCCATGCCCGCGCCGACAGCGCCGCTGCTGACAATCGAAACCTCGACGCCGCCGGCGACGATGCCGGAAACCTGGCTGCAAAGGTTGGAGATGAATTGCTCGTCAAGCCGACCGGCCCGGTCGGTCAGCGCGGCTGTTCCGACCTTCACGACGATCCGCCGGGCGTTTTTCAGAACGGTTTGTCTCAATTCGGTATCCGGCACGTCTTACGCCTTCTCAACTATCATATCCGTTGCTATTCCGCCGGGGGCGAGGGACAGAACCCGCCCAAGTATTCGGCATATCAATTCGACGTTTCGCTTCGTTGCGCCCGTCTGCTCTCTGACGAACTGCTGGGCGTCCCGGCCAATAGCGGCTGCGTCGTCGGGTTTATCCAGCCAATCGGTCCACGCGCCGGCCAACTGACCGGCATCGGCGACCCTACTGGCGCAGCCGGCGGCGACCATTGACTCTGCCTGCGGGAAGTTGAACGTATGAGGCCCGAAGGCGACGGGCTTGGCCAGCGCGGCAGCCTCAATCATATCCGACCCGCCTTCCGGAACGAGCGACCTTCCGACGAAAACCGCATACGCCAAGGCGTAAAACTTCCGCAACTCGCCCATCGTATCGCCGAGTATAACTGCTTCGGACGATATTGTTTCCGTAGCGCCGTCGGGAAGTTCTGACCGCCGCACCATTGCGAAACCGCAGGCGGAAATTGTGCGGGCGACGTCATCAAAGCGTTCCGGTTTTCGCGGAACGATTGCAAGGCGAACGCCGGGATGTTCCCGCCTGACCTCCGCGAAGGCGTCGAGGACGATCTGCTCCTCGCCGCTGCCGGTCCCGCCGGCCACCAGAAGTTTCTCGCCGGACGCGATTCCCATCGCTGCGGCGAGGGCATCCTGCCCGGCGACGCTGTCGGAAATCCCGGCAGTGTCGTATTTCATCATTCCGGTAACGAATAATTTGTCGTCGCGTACGCCCAGCGACCGGAACATATCCGCGTAGGCCTCGTGCTGGACGCCGATCGCCGTCAGCGAATTGAACAGCCTGCCGGCCAGCGGGCGCACCAGCCGGTAGCGCGGGAATCCCTTTCGCGGGCCTATCCTTGCGTTGACGACGACCACCGGAATCTTCCGCCGTCTGCACGCCCGCACAAAATTGGGCCAGACGTCGCCTTCAATCAGGATTACCAGTCCTGGCCTGATTCGCCTTACGGCGGCTGCGACCGCGAAGGTGAAGTCCATAGGCCAGCGGAAGACCCTGTGCGCCGGCGCGAATAGTCGCTCGGCAGCGGCCAGACCCGTGTCGGTGGTCGAAGTAATCACCACGCGATAGTCCGGCAATTGCGAATGAATCTCGGCCACCAGCGCCTTTGCGGCGCTGACCTCGCCGACGCTGACGCCGTGAATCCATATCACCGGCTGGAGACCGTAAAGCCGCGGCGACAGACCCAGACGTTCCGGCCAGTCGCGGCGGTACTTTCCGTGGCGGAACATCCGCATCAACCAGACCGGACAGGACGCCACAATGGCAAGGGCGTATAAAATGTTCAGCAGCCAACCCGTCATTTCTGTAGAGTATGCTGTTCCACGGGCTGCGTGTCGATAGAAAACGCCGGCTATCATCTAAAAGCATTAGCAGGGATGCAGGGAATACAGGGGATGTAATTTTAAAATAAATCTTTATCCCGTGCATCCCCTGCATCCCTGCTAATCTTTGTCGAATTCGCGCAAGACGTGTATCATTAGAATCATATGTCCACGACCGACACAGCCATTTGTATCCGCGCGACCGATTACAGCGAGACTTCGCAGGTGCTGACGCTTCTGACCCGCGCCGGCGGCGTGGTCAGGCTGATGGCAAAGGGTTCCTGCCGGCCCAGGAGCAAGTCCGGCGGGGCAATAGACCTTCTGGCGGAGGGAAAGTGCGTTTTTACCACAGGAAAAGGCGAATCGATGGGCCTGCTGATGGAATTCGCCGAAACTGTCAGCCGGTCGGCCCTTCGGGAGCGGCTGGACCGTCTCAATGCCGCCATTTACATGGCCGAGTTGTGCGGGGCGCTGCTGGCGGAGGGCGACCCGCACGCGGAGGTCTTCGACCTGCTGCATAACGCACTTGGTCGGCTGGGGCAGGCGGACGCCTCGCCGGCGCTGGTTCGACGTGGCTCACCACAGGCAGTGCTGGCTTATTTTCAGTGGCGGCTGATAAGGCACGTCGGTCTGCTGGGCGAGTTAAATCTATGCGCTTCCTGCGGCGGGAAGGTCGGAACGAAGGAGGTCTATTTTTCCAGTTCTCTCGGCGGGCTGATGTGCAGGGATTGCGAACCATCAGCCACGGAGAAATATTACGTCAGCGGCGCTGCTCTTTCAGGCCTGGCGGCGCTGGCGGCGGCAGAGGCGGGGAAAAAGCCCACGCTCCCGCCCAAACAGGCCGACGCCGCCAACGCCCTGCTGGCATATCACATACAATACCAACTGGGCAAGCGGCTCAAAACCGCACGATACGCAATCGGCTCCGGGACAGACAATGTCCGCGTGCGGTAGCCCCCGCCGGGGCAAGCGCGGACGGCGGTCCGATAATAGTTGCAGCCACGCAGGAGAAGTGTATAATTTTCGAAGCAACGCCTACACGAAAGAGAGTTTACCATGGAAACAATGACCTCTCGCGAGCGGGTGCTGGCGGCGATCCGCCGCCAGGACGTTGACCACGTTCCGTGCTCGCCGTTTTTCAATTCTCTTACACCGCAGCAGCGTGTGGGGCATCGCTGGCAGTTCCCATGGGGACCTTCCGACAGAGAAATGGTCGAATACTGCGTCGAGAAATTCGACGCCGACCCTGTGGTATTCATTTCCATCGGCGAGTTCTATCCGGATACCGACGTTTCATCCAAAGTCTGGCTGGAAAACAACATCATCCACAAAGTCTGGAGCACCCCTTCGGGCGAACTCCGCGCCGCGATCAGATACGATCATCGCTGGCCTCATGGCCTGGATATCCCCTTCTACAGTGACTTTAACATAGGACATTTTGTGGAACCGTGGCTGACGTCGCCGGTTGATCTGGAATGTCTGCGACATATCCTGCTTCCCGCCCGGACAAAAGAACACTTCGAGGGCCTGCGGTTCGGATATGCAGAGGCGAAGACCCTTACGGATCGGCTTGGCCTGCCGACTGCCACACGCATAGGTTTGGGACTGACCGGGGCGATGCTTCTCTGTGGCGCTGAAGCACTTTGTATAATGACGATCGATCAACCGGAGTTGGTTGACGGTTATCTGGAACTCGAACACCAACTCAACGTCCGTCACATGGAGATCGCCGTTGAGATGGGAGTGGACATCATCAATCGTAACGGATTCTACGAGACTGCCGATTTCTACAGCCCGGCCATGCTCGAACGTTTTCTCGGGAAGCGGCTGCGGAAGGAAATCGAAGTCGTTCACCAGGCAGGCAAACTGATAGGTTACACGGCCAACACCGGCGTCATGCCGATCCTTGATTACCTGGCCGGTTTGGACTTCGACTGCGCCATGCAGATAGACATCGCCTTCAAGGGCGTTGACCTGGGGCAAATCAGGGCGAAACTGGGCGGAAGCAAGAGTTTCTGGCTCGGGCCGAGCAGTGCATTTCACATGCAGGCCGAAGACCCCGAAGTGGTGCATCAGGCCGTCCGCGACGTCTTCGGCGTTTTCGGCAAAAAGGGGCTTATTCTGACTGCCTGTCCTTCAGCCCACAGCATCATGCCGTGGGAAAACACGCTCGCAATGATCGACGAATGGAAGCGGCTTCGGTAGAATCAAGTACAGGCGTACAAATTGGGCTTTGCGATATGAGAAATCTTCTGATAATTGCCCTGTTGGGCGTTTTGGTGTTACCGGTTTGGGGGGCCGAGCAGGCCGATCTTGTCTGGAAGGACGGCAAGTGGGTTCGCCAGGCCGAGCCGGCAGAGGGAACGCCCACAGGCGAGGCGGCGCTGATACGCCAAAAAATCGACCACAAAAAGTACCCCTCCGCACTCAAATCCGTCAAAAAGTTCCTGAAGCGATACCCCTCAAGCCCGCTGCGGGAAGAGG